>CAYTQL010000466.1:0-2186 GCA_964439555.1 uncultured Planctomycetaceae bacterium
CTCGCGATCATCGAGCGAAGCCTCAAATTGGCGTTTTCAAACAGAGCCTAGGCGAGGCGGTCGTCTCGGGGGAGGTCGCCCCGGACCGCTACCTCGTCCCGCGCGGCGAGCCGTCGAACGCGGAGGTGGAGATCGGCGAGAAGGCGACCGTCTTTGCGGCGCTGGGCGCGCCGGCGCCGCCTCGCGACCCGGAGGCGCCCTGCTTGAACGCCGAGCAGCTCGCCGAACTGGCGGACCTGGCGCTGCGCGTGGAGGCCTATTTCGGCCATCCGGTAGATATCGAGTGGGGGCTGGCGGGTGGGCAGTTCGCGCTGCTCCAGTCGCGGGCGATCCGCGGGCTGGACGTCGCGGCCGACGTGGAGCCCGGACGGCGCGAGGAGATCGAACGCCTCCGCCGGATCGCCGGCGACTCGCGGAAGGTCTGGGTCGCCCACAACCTCGGGGAGACCCTCGCGGCGCCCACGCCGCTGACCTGGGAGATCATCCGCGAGTTCATGACCGGCGCCGGCGGCTTCGGGCGGATGTACCAGGCCCTGGGACACCGCCCCAGCCGCGAGGTCCGCGCCCGCGGCTTCCTGGAGCTGATCTGCGGACGAATCTACGCCGACCCCGACCGCCTCCCGGACCTGTTCTGGGACGGGATGCCGCTGGTCTACGATCGCGACGCGCTGCTCAAGGACCGCTCCGTGCTGGATGCCGCGCCCTCGCGGTTCGCCCCCGAGCGTGCGGACAGCCGCTTCCTGCTGAACCTCCCGGCCAACCTGCTCGGCATGCTCCGGAGCCGGCGGCGCAGGAAACGCCTCCGGGACACGGCCGTCGAGCGGTTTGAGAATGACATCCTGCCGGACTACCTGGCATGGGTGCGGCGCGAACGGGGCCGCGACTTGTCGGGGCTCTCGGATGCGGACCTGCTGGCGCAGTTCGACGCGCGGCGCCGACGCGTGCTGCGGGACTTCGCCGGCGAGTCGCTCCTGCCGGGCTTCTTCGGCGGAATGGCGCTGTCGGCGCTGACGGCGCTGCTCGAGCAGATCGTCGGTCCGCGCGAGGGGCCGGCGCTGGCGAACACGCTGACGCTCGCGCTGGACGGGGACGTGACGTTCGAGCAGGATGCGATGCTCTACGACGTGGCCCGCGGGCGGGCGTCGATGGACGCGTTCCTGGAGCGCTTCGGGCATCGCTGCCTCGGCGAGATGGAGCTGAGCAACCCGCGCTGGCGGGAGGACGACGGGTACCTGCGGAAGCTCGTCGCCCGCTTCGCCCGCCCGGACGCCCGCGACCCGCGCCGAGGGCATCGCGACAACGCCGCCCGGCGCGACGCGGTCGAGGAAGAGCTGCCCGAGACGCTGCGCGGATGGGGCGGGAGCAGCTTCGAGCGGGAAATTCGCGAACGGCTCGGCCTCGCCCGCAGACTCCTGCCGTACCGCGAGACCGGCAAGTACTACCTGATGATGGGCTACGAACTGATCCGCCTGGCGACCGAGGAAATCGCCCGCCGCTCCACGCTGGGGGCGAATGTCTACTTCCTGCACCTTGACGAGCTGCCCGCCGCCCTGGCCGGGCGGGGCGGGCTCGCCGCGGTCGCCGAGCGGCGGCGGGTGCGGCATGCTTCGGCCCAGCGGCTCTATGCGCCGGACGTGATCGACTCGCACGACCTGGAGGCGCTGGGGCGTGCACCGGAGGCGGCGTCGGGCGAGCAGTTGCCCGCCTCTCCGCTGGCGGCCGGCGTCGCCGAGGCCGAGGCGCGGATCGTCTCCGACCCCGCCGAGTCGGGCGAACTGCCCAGCGGGTACGTCCTCGTCTGCCGCTCGACCGACCCCGCCTGGACGCCGCTGTTCGTGAACGCCGTGGCGCTGATCGTCGAACGCGGCGGGGCGCTGAGCCACGGGGCGATCGTCGCCCGCGACTTCGGCATCCCGGCGGTGGTGCTGCCCGACGCCACCCGGATTCTCACCGACGGTGCGCCGGTCCGCGTGGACGGCGCCGCCGGGCGGGTGTATCTGCTCTCGGAGCAGGAAGCCCCCGCGGACGCCCCGACGACGGAGTGAAACGTGCTCGACGCCTTCCTCGACATTGCCGACGCCGTCCTGGGCTGGATGCTCCTGCTGCCCGGCCCGCTCCCGGTGTTCGCCCTCGCGGGCGTCTCGGCGGGGGTGATAATCGGGTTAGGCGTGACGACGACATCAGCA
>CAYTQL010000467.1:0-2180 GCA_964439555.1 uncultured Planctomycetaceae bacterium
ATTGTGCACGCGAACTCTGGTGATGCCCTCCTCGGCGATCGCGCGGGCGATGACCTCCGCCATTTTCTGGGTGTTCCCGTACATCGAGCCGAAGACGATGACCACGCCCTCGTCGGTCTCGTGGCGGGCCCAGCGGGCGTACTTCTCGATGATCTCCTTCGGGCGGGACCGCCAGATGGGCCCGTGGGTGGAGGCGACGATGCGCACGTCCACGTCCGCGAGCTTGTCGACCGCGCGGGTGACCATGTTGGCGTACTTGCCGACGATGTTGGAGAAGTACCGCAGCGTCTCGTTCTCGTAGTAGTGGTAGTCGACCTCGTCGTCGAAGATGCCCGCGGGCATCGCCCCGAACCCGCCGAAGGCGTCGCCGGAGAAGAGCACCTTGTCGGTCGCGTCGTACGTCATCATGGTCTCGGGCCAGTGGACCATCGGGGTCAGGTGGAAACGGAGCTTGTGCCGTCCGAGGTCGAGCGTGTCGCCGTCGGCGACCTCGTGGAAGTTCGCGGATCCGCGATCCCCGAAGAAGCCCTTGAGGAAGTTGAGCGTCTTGGCGTTGCCCACGACCTTCATCGCCGGGAAAAGGTCGTGGATCAGGGCGATGGCGCCCGAGTGGTCCGGTTCCATGTGATTGATGATCAGGTAATCGACCTGCTTGCCTTCGCCGATGAGCCGGCGGATCTTGCCCAGCAGCGTCTCGGCGAAGTCCTTCTTGACCGCGTCGACGAGGGCGACTTTCTCGTCGACGATCGCGTAGGCGTTGTACGAGACGCCGCGCGGCAGCGGCCAGATCGACTCGAACAACTGCGTCTGGTAGTCGTTCGCGCCGACCCAGTGGATGTCCTCGGTAACGGGAATCACGCTGTTCATGTGCACCTCTGCTGTAAATGAAGTCGAAGTCGTCCCATTGTACCGGGGCGAACCTGTTTGGAAAGTAACGACACGCCGCGGACCGCGCGGAGAAGATCAACGACGGACTGACCGCGGAGGCACGGACTCGTCGAGCGCATCCCGAAGTCCGCCGGGGGCGCGGACGTCCCTCGCGACGGTCCGTCGTCCTCCGGGTTTGAAAAAATCCTTTCTGGTTCGGCGGAACGCCGCGGGGGCGCGGGCGTTTCAGCAATAGCGCTGGTAGGAAGGCCTCCCGGGCGTTACGCTCCGGAGGGGCCGTTCACATGAAACAGGAAAGGGCCAGATGATGGAGATGCTTCGAGGTTGGACCTTGCCGGTCGTGATCATCGCACTGGTGGTGGGTGTATCGAGCGTCGCCGCCTCGGCGGACGCCCCGACGGCCGGGCTGATGCTCGCCCAGGACGACGATCTGAACCTGGAGGAGACCGGCGGCGGGGGCTTCATGGGCAAGATCAAGGGCCTCTGGGCGGAGCTCAAGAAGGGCGGGCGGACGATGTACCTCCTGCTGTTCCTCTCCGTGATGGGCCTGGCGTTCCTTCTGGAGCGGATCTTCGTGCTCCGCCGCGGGATCATCGTCCCCAAGGGCCTCGCAGAGGACGCCGACGACCTCTGGAAGCAGGGACGACTCAAAGAGCTCGAGCAACTCGGGCAGAACAGCAAGTCCACCCTCGGGCGGATCATCGCCTACATCGCCCGGCACCCGAACGCCGACGTGGCGACGACCTCCACCGCCGCGGGGGACATCGGCTCCCGCGACCTGCGCCGCCAGCTCCAGCGGGCCTACCCGCTGGCGGTCGTCGCGACGCTCAGCCCGCTGCTGGGGCTCTTCGGGACCGTCATCGGCATGATCGAGTCCTTCGACAAGTTCACCATGCAGGTCGAATCGCTTGCGGACCCGACGATGTTCGCCGGGAGCATCTCCAAGGCGCTGATCACCACCGCCGCGGGGCTGGCGATCGCCGTGCCCACGCTCGGCGCGTATCACTTCTTCCGCACCCGCACGAGCACCTTCGGGCTCATGCTCGAAGAGCAGGTCAGTGAGATGATCAACGAGTGGAAGATGGCCGGGAAGCGCGAAGACCTCGAGCAGGGCGCCGAGACCACGCAGGAGGCGTAAGATGCGCGTAAACCTCGACGAGACCACCGGCGAAGAAGCCCAGGTGCAGATGGCGCCGTTGATCGACTGCGTCTTCCTGCTGCTGATCTTCTTCATCGTCACCGCGAGCCTTCAGAAGATCCACAAGGAGATCGAGCTGGAGCTGCCCGAGTTC
>CAYTQL010000468.1:0-2165 GCA_964439555.1 uncultured Planctomycetaceae bacterium
GCGAAAAATCGGCGGTTTCCAAGCGGCCGGGGTTCGTGACGGGATCAAGGTCCGCGCGGACATGGGCATCTCCGGCGAGCGCCATGTCGCCGTGGACTGTTCCGGTGCTTCCGGCGCCCCGCTGCTGGTGGCCGTGGTGGACCGCATCCGCGTCCGCGAGCGCATCGACGCCGAACCGAAGCCCGCGGCGATCACCTGGCGGCTGCCGCTGGCGCGGAAGGGCGTGAAGGTCCAAGGCAACGCCTTCGCGATCCGGGGCGGAGACGCCGTGGGCCGGGGCGTCGTCCTGGGCGGGACGCTCGGCAACGGCGGAGGCGTGACCGCCGAGGGCGGCGAGGTCTTCGCCGTCTTCGTGCTGGAGGAGGCAGACAGGCAGTCGGAGGACGGGGAGTTTGCGGTGAAGGGGGACGGATTGGACGCTTCGGTGACGATCGGGAAGCGGACGATCCGCTTCCGAGACGGGGCATTGCGTCTCGAGTGAATCGCCCCGCGTTGCCGCGGGCGGTGGAAATCCGGGGCGATCGCACTTAGGATACCGGCGTCCGCGGTGCGCGACGGGCGCACCGCGCGGACGAAATCCCCCTTGTGCAGGACCGCCGAAACGGTGACCGAGAGAAGAGAACCGCGCTGGATCGACCGCCTCGCGAAGATGAACCCGCCGGTGGAGGACGTGTCCTTCCCGGTCGCGGCCGGCGGCGAGGGCCCGAGGCCGAGCCAGGACGAGGAAACCGCCCGCGTCGTCATCAACGGGCAGGAGCACCTGCTGCGCCTTCATGATTACTCGAAGCTCTATGACGTGCCCGGGCTTTACGAGACGCTGATTTACGAGAAGCTCGAATGCCGCTCGCCGTCGCGCGTGGTGGGCTTGCTGGAGGAGGTTCTGGACGAAAAGGGCCTGTCCATGGACTCGCTGCGCGTGCTGGATGTGGGGGCGGGCAACGGCGTGGTCGGCGACGAGCTGGACGCGGCCGGGGCGGAGAGGGTCGTGGGGTTGGACATCATCCCGGCGGCCCGGGACGCGGCGCTGCGGGACCGCCCGGACGTCTACGACGCCTACCTCGTCGCGGACCTGACGGACCTCAGCGAGGACGACGAACGTCGGCTCCGCCGGATGGATCTCAACGCGCTCGTTCTCGTCGGGGCCCTGGGCTTCGGCGACATGCCGGCGTCGGCCTTTACCAAGGCGATGGACCTCATCTCCAGCGAAGGCTGGCTGGCGTTCAACCTGGAAGAGGGGTTCTACGACACCGACGAGCACAGCAGCTTCAGCGCCCTGATCGCCCAGCTCGACCGCGAGGGCATCATCCGCTACGAATGCTGCCGGCGCTACCGCCACCGCCTCTCGGTGACCGGCGAGCCGATCCATTACGTCGCGCTGGTCGCCCGGAAGCTCCGCGACATGCCCGACGAGATCATGGACCGGTGGGTCGAGATGGACGCGGCGGACGCCGAGAAAACCGACGAGACCTGAGAGAGGAGATTCACTTGGACGTACTCAAGCATCAACAGCCCGGACTGTCTTCCACGCTGTACCGCCCCCTGGACGCCGCCGGCGTGAAGCGCATTGCCGACGCCGCCTTCGAGGTGCTGGAACGCTCCGGCGTGGCGGTCTACTCCCCGACCGCCCTGAAGGCGATGCGCGAGGCGGGCGCCGAGGTGGACGACGGCGGGCCCGTCGCGAAGCTGCCCCGCGCGCTGGTGGAGGACGCGATCGCCTCGAACCCCTCCTCCGTAACGCTCTACTCCCGCGATGGAAGCTGCGACTGCGTCCTGGAGGACTCCCGCGTCCACTACGGCACGGGCGGGACCGCGATCTACGTCCTGGACCCGGACAGCGGCGAACGACGCCCCTCCCGCGTGGAAGACGTCATCCTCAACGCCCGCATGGTCCAGGCGCTGCGGAATATCCACCTGTTCACCATCAACGTCTTCCCCAACGAGATTGAGCAAAAGGACCATATCGACGTCAACCGGTTCTTCCACGCCCTCAACCACACCACGAAGCACGTGATGGGCGGAATCTACTCGCTCGAAGGGTGCAAGAACGTCGTCCGCATGGCCGAGGAAATCGCCGGCGGCGCCGCCGCGCTCCGCGAGAAGCCCTTCGTCTCCTTCATCACCCTGATCATCTGCCCCTTCAAGATCGATGATATCTACGGCGAGAT
>CAYTQL010000469.1:0-2163 GCA_964439555.1 uncultured Planctomycetaceae bacterium
GCTCGCGCGGCGAAAGCGGGGCGAGCGCGTCCGGCAGATCAACGACCGGTTCCCGCACTGGTTCTGCGCGGGCTATACGCGCTATAACGGTCGCGAGGACGATTTGCCGATCGATCAGCACATGCTCCTCGCCCTGGCGGCCCCGCGGCTCTTGTACGTGGCGAGCGCGTCGGAGGACGCGTGGGCCGACCCGGAGGGCGAGTTTCTGGCGGCCCGGGCGGCGTCGCCGGTCTACCGGCTCCTCGGGCAGGCGGGGCTCGAAGCCGACGCGATGCCGGGGCCGGGCGGGGTCCTGCACGCCGGGCGCATCGGCTATCACCTTCGCCCCGGCAAGCACAACCTGACGCCATGGGACTGGGCCCGGTTCATGGATTTCGCCGACCGGCACGGCCGGGAGGGCGGATCGGGAGGGAAATGAATCGGGATAGCCAGCAGGCCAACCTATCCTTTTCCTGCTTTTGGCACGGTTTGACTTGACGACCCTCATTTTCTGGTTTATATTAGTCTGACGCGTCCGCGCGTCGGCCTGCGATCGGGGCCCTTCGGGGCCGGGAGGGGGTCCTCCTGAAGACGGACCCGGGAGTCCTTCCTTGCCTCGCCTCCGACGGGTCGTCGCCGACGATGCGGACCGCCGGCGCGCTGTCCGGGATGCGCGGCGGGGCGGAGCCCCCGCTCGCCGGAGGCGCGCCGACATCGCTCCGGCGGATCACCTTGCCGGGAGACGCCGGAGCAACGGGACGGTGTGTCGAGGGGTAGCGGCGTCCGGTGTCCGCCGGGGCCTTCCGTCTAATCCTCTCCCATCCGTTTCATGATCAACGTATACGCCGGGACCGTGCGCGACGCGTCGATCGCGCGAGGGCAGGCGGCGCATCGAGAGCAAGCCGGCCGGTGCGCCCCGGCCGAGCCGGACCCGGGGGGAACGAAATCCTATGAGAGGAGAGAAGCAATGATGAGGCAAACGATCGGAGGAGCCCTGGCGGTGCTGGCCGGGCTCGGCCTCGCCGCCACGGCGGGAGCCACAAGCATCTCCATTCCGGACGGTTCGTTGACGTCCACGGGAAGCCCTTGGGGATGGGAATATGGCGGCCCCACCGCCCCGTATCACGTGAAGGACGTGGACGTCACCACGCTCAACGGCGGCGGTCCCGTCGCTATTCGGGGATGGGTCGATCTGTCCGACACGCCTGTCCCCACCGGCTGGTCCAAGTTCTACTTCGCCTGGCATGCCACCGACCAGACCCTGGGGTGGTCCGCCCGCAAAGAGCTGAAGGCGAACTTCGCCTCCGGCGTCCTGGGCCCGTGGCACGGCATGCCTTCCACCGTATGGGAGCGGGTGCGGCTCGAGCAGCTGGGCTTGGCGTCGACATCGGGAGAAGAGTGGTATATCACGGAGGGGGGCACGCACGACATGGGCGGTGGGGGGCCCATCTACGCCACGGATCACTTCTACTACTTCCAGAGCATCATTGACCCCGCCACGCTGGGGGCCGAGCTCTGGGTCTACGCCAACGGAAACGCGGGTGGCGTAGCGCCCCCCAACTCCATCAACTCCACGCCCGACAAGGCCTGGTACCAGGTCAGCACGGGCAGCGCGGCGGGGATGGACCTGACGGACATCGACTACTGGCCGCTGCTGTTCAACTCGGACCAGATCGGCCCCAACGAGACGACGACCATCCGGTGGTACGGCATGGAGGTGGGGGCCCCGATCTCGCTCCAGGAGGCCCCGCCCCCGGTCCCCGAGCCGATGACGATGGCCGGGCTGGGCTTGGGGTTGGTGGGCTTGGCGCGGTACCTCCGCAAGCGAAAGTAACCGCACGCCGGCCGCGCGGAGGGAACACCCCGGCGCGGCCGGAACATGGGCGCGGGGGTTTCCCGACCCCCGCGCCCCGATCGATTCGCCCGGCGTCACGCCGGAGGGCGTGGCCGCGGCGCGGAGTCCGCTTGGGCGTCGACCCTTTTCTACAGCAGCTCGGCCGCCTTGGCGTTGTCGCCGGTGAAGAGGACAAGGGTGGCTTCGGCGGCGTCGCCGGCGGTGGCGTAAACGATCTCGATGTTGATGCCCGCGTCGGCGAGCTTGGTGGCCACGTCGTGGAGGGCGCCGGGCGTGTTCGGGGCCTTGACGCAGACGCACTCGGCCCACCCGCACTCGCCCGCCATGCC
>CAYTQL010000470.1:0-2158 GCA_964439555.1 uncultured Planctomycetaceae bacterium
GGGCGTCGGCGAGCATCTTGCCGACCTCCATGTCGTTGTTGGCGGAGATGGCCGCGACGTTGGTGATGTCCTTGTCGTCCACGGGCGTGGACAGCGCGGCGAGCTCCTTGACGATCGCCTCGACGGCCGCCTTGATCCCGCGGGACAGCGACATCGCGTCGGCGCCGGCGGCGAGGTTGCGGTAGCCCTCGCGGAAGATCGCCTCGGCCAGGACCGTCGCGGTCGTGGTCCCGTCGCCGGCGGCGTCGGAGGTCTTGCTGGCCGCTTCCTTGACCAACTGGGCGCCCATGTTCTCGTTCTTGTCCGCCAGCTCGATCTCCTCGGCGACGCTCACGCCGTCCTTGGTGACGGTCGGGGCGCCCCAGCCCTTGTCGAGGATGGCGTGACGCCCGCGGGGTCCGAGCGTGCTCTTGACCGCCCGGGCGAGCTTCTCGACGCCGGCGAGCAGGGATTCGCGGGCATCGGTTTCGAATGCAAGCTGCTTTGCCGCCATGTACAATTCTCCTTCTTGGCTTGAGACTGCATCGATGGTCTGTTTCTCACGTCGAAGGCCCGCGGCCGGGGGGAGAGAATGCAGCGCGTACGCCGCGGGCGAACGAATCGGTCCACCAGTAAGCAAGCCCCGTGCCGGGATGTGCAAACGTCCGCGGATTCGATCGTTACGTGTTCCGGGCCCCCTTCGGCGCCGCAGGGGTTCCTGTCAAGCTTGCATGAATGACGCCGCGCGATGGCGCTATTGACAGGTTCCCCGGGTCCGGGGGAAAATCCTCGGGCGAACCGGACGCGGAGCGGTCCGCCAGTTGGAAGGAGAGCCGATGAGCGAACGACCGGAGGTCCCGGAAGGGTACTCGCGTGTGCACGACGGCGAGGCGCTGCCCGCCTTCTACGCCGCGGAGATGCTCCGCCCTTACGTGGGCAAGACCGTCTGGGTCGCCGATTCCGGCGGGCGAATCCGCCACGGGATTCTCGCAGAGGCGCCCAACGTCAAGGAGGACGACCGCTCCGACCCGCCCCCGTCGGTGCGCTTCGAGGACGAGCGGCCGCTGTATCTGCGCAACATCGTCACCATCGCGGTCTACGCCGGGTAGCGGGTCCGCGGGGCGTCCGGGCGGGGTCAGTCGTCTGCGGACATCAGCTTCCGGCGGGAGGGCATCGCCCCGAGGGTCACCTCGGTGCGGCGGTGGTCCTCGCCGCGACGGTAGCGGACCGTCACCCGCTGGCCGACCTCGCATTCGCTGACCAGGCGAATGAGTCCGCCGTTGTCCAGCACGCGGTTCCCGTCGATGCGGTAGATCACGTCGCCGCGTCGCAGCCCCGCGTTGTGCGCCCCGCTGCCGGAGACCACGTCGGCGACCTTCAGCCCGTCGGTGGCGGTCGCCACGCGGATGCCCAGGTAGGCGTGCCGTTCCGGCAGGCGGGTGGGGACGCCTTCGAGGTCCCGCACCCATTCGAGCCAGTCGTCCTCGATCCGCTCCAGCGGCTTGCCCAGGACCGCCTCCAGCGCCGCCGCCCCGGTCCGGTCGGCGTGGAAGGTCGCCTTGTAGCGGTCATACCACCGCTTGAGCACGCCCTTGGAGTGCAGGTAGTACATCACCCCGCGCACCTGCGGGTAGCAGACGGCCGAGTTGCGCATGAACTTCCGCTGGGAGAGCTTGACCAGCTTGCCCAGCGGGACGTGCTTGCCCTTGCGGACGATTCGCTTGAGGAGGTTGATCCGGCGGTTGGGCTCCGGGCGGGCGCTGCCGCCGATCAGCCGGGAGCTCTCGAAGAGCGTCGCGAGCCCCTCGGTGACCCAGATCGGGTGGCGCTGTCCGAGGGCGGACTGGTCGGCGTTGTGCAGGGCGTGGGTGAACTCGTGGGTCAGCGTCATCCCGATGTTCCGGGCCTTGAGCATGTGCGTCGAGCGCGTGTAGTACCCGCCGATCCGCCTGAGCTTCCACTTGCGGGGGATGATGATCGTCACGTACTCGTCGAACCCGTGCTCGAAGAGGTCCCGCCACTGCGCCTCGGCGTAGCGGGTGAGGTAGCCCTGGAGGTCGGCGAGGGTCTGCTCGTCGGTGTTGGTCGCGAAGACCATCCGGGCGTCGTGGTCGATCCGGTGCAGGTATCCCTCATCGTCATCGAGCTTGTCGCGGAGGAGGGTGCTGATCCGCTCGGC
>CAYTQL010000471.1:0-2132 GCA_964439555.1 uncultured Planctomycetaceae bacterium
CGCTCCGAAGATCGCCCTCAATATCCGGTTGTCCAAGAACGGCGGGATCGGGCCGGCGATGGCACTGGCCCGGCGGGCCGGGGAAGCGGGCGTCCCGTGGACCCTCGGGTGCATGGTGGGCGAGAGCGGCATCCTCTCGACCGCCCAGCGGCACGTCCTGGCGGCGTGCGAGGCGACGCCGACCTTCGTGGAAGGCAACTACGGGCGGTTCCTCCTGAAAACGGACCTGACCCGCCCGTCGTTGCGGTTCGGGTACGGCGGACGACTTCGTCCGCTGCGCCGGCATCCGCGCGTCGAGCCGGTGAAGCTCGAGCGATTCGGCGTCCGCGAACTGGCGCTGCGCAGGTAGGGTCGGCGCCCGGAACCGTGGCGTTGACGCGCGCGGGGGCCCTGGCGTATAGTTCCGGGTCAGCACCGGGTGGGTAACAATCCCTGCATGAGGAGCTTACGTGGCGAAATCGGACGTTATCGAAGTCGAGGCCGTCGTGAAGGCGTCGCTGCCGAACGCGATGTTCAAGCTGGAGGTCGAGCTCGGCGAGAAGAAGCACGAGCTGATCGGGCACATTTCGGGGAAGATGCGCCGGTATTACATTCGGATCACCCCCGGGGACCGCGTGACCGTGCAGTTGAGCCCCTACGACCTCAGCAAGGGTCGCATCGTCTACCGTCACCGGTAGGACGGAGCGGGCCGCCGTCGTTTTCCGCCGGTCGGTTGCGCTGATTGGCGCGGACCGGCCGGTCGATCCCCCTTCTCACTCCGCGATGCGGTTGTCGTATGCACCCGCCAGGACGAGCCGGCGCAACCCCGCGGCGTCCGGGAAGTCCTCGTGGGTCTCGATCCAGCATCGCCCGAGCATCTCCTCGGCATGCACGTCCCCGGCGTTGACGGCCGGGAGCGAGTGCGCCGCGGCGAGCCCCTCGGCCCGGACGGCGGCGAGGTCGTGCTGGTTGCCGGTCTGGAACTCGACGGCGTCGGGCAGGTGTCCCTCCCGGAGCATGTCGTCCCCGCCCGGCCAGCGGCAGGGGTGGGCGAGGACCGTCAGGTGCTCCGCGGACCGCGCCATCGAGAGGATCGTTGCGGGGTCGTCGGCCCGCTCGAGATACGCCGGATCGTTCGTCCCGAGAACCAGCAGATGCTGGGAGTAGTCGGACAGAATGCTCAGTTCCACGCCGGGGAAGATGCGCAGCTCCGGGAACTGCTCGCGCAGGGCATTTAGCTCCGAATCGGCCCAGACGCTGTCGTGCTCGGTGATGAACACCGCGTCGTAGCCCCGACGGATCGCCGCGGCCATGGCGTCGGACGGCGAGACGATCGAGCAGCCGCTGTACCGGGATGTATGCAGGTGAAGTTCGACTTTCATGTGGTTGACCCGTCCTTTACGGCGGCCGTGCCGGGACATCGCGGGCTTTCGCGGCCGTCCCGCGCCTCTGCCCGCTCCGTCCGTCGGGGTTGGGTCGCTGAGGCTTGGGTTCGCGGCGAGGTCGTCTCTCCGGTTGCCTCAGAACTCGGCGTTTCTCGGCGTTCGCGGGTAGGGGATGACGTCGCGGATGTTGCTCATGCCGGTGGCGAACTGGACCGTCCGCTCGAGCCCGAGCCCGAACCCCGCGTGCGGGACCGTCCCGTAACGGCGCAGGTCCGTGTACCACCAGTAGCTCTCGAGGTCCATCCCGGCCGCGGCCATTCGGTCGGTGAGCACGTCGAGCCGTTCCTCGCGCTGGGCGCCGCCGATGAGTTCGCCGATCCCCGGGGCCAGCACGTCCATCGCCCGGACGGTCAGCCGACCCTGGTCGTCCGGTTCGTTCATCCGCATGTAGAAGGGCTTGATGGCGGCCGGGTAGTCGGTGATGATCACGGGCTTGCCGAAGGTTTCCTCGGCGAGGAAACGCTCGTGCTCGGTCTGGAGGTCGGCGCCCCACTCGGGCGGGTAGTCCCAGTCCCGGTCCGCCGCGCCGAGCCGCTCGACCGCCTCGGTGTAGGTGACCCGCTCGAAGTCGCTCTCGGCTACGCCCTCGAGCGTCTCGATGACCGTCGTGTCCACCCACTTGTTGAACAAGTGCATGTCCTCGGAACAATCCGCCAGGACGGTGCGGGCGATTTGCTTGAGAAACGCTTCGGCCAGGTCGGCGTCGTC
>CAYTQL010000472.1:0-2125 GCA_964439555.1 uncultured Planctomycetaceae bacterium
GCGCTACGCAACGCCTTCTCTCTGTGTGCTTCCGGATCAGTCCGCCTGAACCGATACAAGACGGGCACGCTTCGAACAGGGAAATGCCAGGTCTCCGTAACGGAAAACCTGCCTCGTTCAAGACTCTTTAGATTATGCGTTCCGAAGCCCGCTCCGTCAAGCAAGAGTGTGAAATTCGCGTGAACGAACGGCAGAACTGCGAACACCAGCACAACTTACGTAAATTCCCACAAATCCGCATCATCGACCGTCCTGCCGCCGAAGGCGTCGCGCACCGTCTCCACCGGCGGAAGGGCCTCGAGGAACCGTTTCCCGTACCCCCGCGTGGCGATGCGATGGTCCAGCACCACCACGATGCCCGTGTCGCTCGTTGAGCGGATGAGCCGACCGAAGCCCTGCTTGAAGAGAATCACCGCCTCGGGGAGCTGGTAATCGCCGAAGGGGTTGCCCCCCGCGCGGCGGATCGCGTCGATACGGGCCTCGACCAGCGGGGCGTCCGGGACCGCGAAGGGCAGCTTGGTGATGATCACGTTCCGCAGCGCCTCGCCCGCCACGTCCACCCCCTGCCAGAAGCTCATCGTCCCCAGCAGCACCGCCCGCGGATTCGCCCGGAACCGCTGGAGCATCCGCGCGTGCGGAAGGGACCCGCCCTGCATCAGCAGATCGTGGTCGTTCTCCTCGCAGAACTCCTCGATCGCCTCGGCCGCCGCCCGGAGCATCCGGTAGCTGGTGAACAGCACGAAGCACCCGCCCTCGCTCTCGGCGATGTAGTGGCAGATCGCCTCCGACGCCGCCGGAACGAACGCGCCGAGATCGTTGGGGTTGCCCAACTGCGTCTCGAGGTAGAGCGTCGCCTGGCGGCGGAAGTCGAAGGGGCTTTCCAGCAGGCGCTCGCGCCCTTCTTCCATCCCGAGGCGCCCGCGGATGTAGTCGAACCCGTGCGACCCGGCGCGACTGGTGGCGAGGGTCGCGCTGGTCAGGACCACCGAGTCGCACTCGTCGAAGATCAGGCTGCGGGTGATCGGGGCGACGTTGATCGGCGCGGAGGCGAGCGTCACCAGCCGGCCGGCCCGTCCGGGGCGGGTCGTCACCCAGTAGGCGTGATCGTCGTCCTTCTGGGCGATCAGCTCGTCGATCTGCCGGGCCATGTCCGTCGCACGCTGCTCGTAGGCAATCAGGTCCAGCGCCTGCTCGGAATCGCGGTACTCCCCGCGCAGCGTCCGGACGGCCTCGGCGACCTCGCGCAGGGCGGGACTGAGCTGGTTGGGCGCCACGTCGGGCTCGCGAATGCGCCCGTTGCGCGCCACGGCCGGGGGGTTGGCGTCGGCGAGGGCGTCGAAGAACGCCTCGGCGGCGTTGCTCGCCCGGTTGACCGCCGCCTTGGCGTCCGCCGCCTCCAGCAGCGACAGCACGCCGCGATCCGTGCGATCGGAGTAGAGGTCCCGGAGCAGGTAGTCCACGTTCGCGGAGGTCACGGAGGTCCCGAAGTGGTCGCTGACGACGTCCTCGACGGTGTGGGCTTCGTCGAGGACCACCATGTCATAGTCGCCCAGCAACTGGGCCTGAGCGCTGCGCAGCGCCAGGTCGGAGAAGAACAGAGCGTGATTGACCACCAGGATATCGGCCGCCTGAATCCGCCGCCGCGCCGCCTGGAGGTGACAGCCCGCGTGCTGCGGACACTGGGCGCCCCTGCACATGCCCGATTCGCTGCGGACCTTCGCCCACAGCTCCCGGTCCACGGGGAACTCGATGTCCTGGAGCGAGCCGAACTCCCGCTCGAACGCCCAGTCGCGGATGCGATCGAGCTGGTCGAACTGCTGCGGGCGCGAGAGGACCTTCGCGGCCGATTTGAGCACCTGCCCGAGACGGCGCAAGCAGAGGTAGTTCCCGCGCCCCTTGCCCAGCTCGGCGCGGAACTCCAGGCCCGTCGCCTCTCTGAGGAAAGGCAGGTCCTTGGCGATGAGCTGCTCCTGGAGGGCGATGGTGTAGGTGCTGACCACGAGCCGCTTCCCGTGGGCGACCACCTGGAGGATCGCCGGGACGAGGTAGGCGAAGCTCTTGCCCACGCCGGTGCCCGCCTCGACGATCAGGTGCTTGGAGCCGGCGAAGCACTCCGCCACCGACG
>CAYTQL010000473.1:0-1496 GCA_964439555.1 uncultured Planctomycetaceae bacterium
CAACTGGACGTCCATCTTCACCACGGCCACGGGAGTCTTGATCTCTCGGAGCCTCACCGCCGGTTCCGCCTGCCACGCCTTGCGCACCGTCGCGTAGTCGAAGGTGGCGGTCCCGTGGAAGGCGGTAACGTCCTGGAGCGGTTCGCGCTTGGGCAGTTCATGCCCGGCCTGGCCGAGCAAGGGCTTGAGCTTCGGCATGAGCTTGACCAGCTCGGGGATGCTGAGCGTGGGGGTCTCGGCGGGGGCGACGTCGTCCGGTTCGATGTAGCGCCCGGGGTAGGCGAAGGAGGTGATGTTGGTTCCGGGGAACGGCTCGTCCATCAGTGCGGCAATGCGGCGGGTGTAGTCGGGCACGCGGGTCTGCGGCGCCTCGGCGTTGCGGAACTGCTTCCGCACGCTGGAGGCGGCGCGGGCAAGCTTCTCGTCGGCCGCCCCCGGGGTCGCGCGCCCTTTCACGAGACGCGCACCCGCGTGTTCGGCCACCGTCACCTGGTGCGGGCTGGAGAAGCCCCAGTGGATCACCGCGAAGATGAGCACCAGGATGCAGAGACCCAGGACGCCCTTTTCGAAGTGCTGCTCAACAACGCTGGTCTTGGCATCGCTCATGAAAGTCCGACTCCTCTCGTTGCGGGCGGTCCGGGGGGGCTACTCCTGTTCGCGGATGCGCCGGCGGTCTGCGGAGCGCATCTCCACCCCGCGTTCCTCGAGCCGTTTGAGCATCTCCACGGGCATCAGGGGAGGATACGCCTCGGACCAGGCGTCCTCCTCCTCGTCCCACTGTCCGCGCTCCCAGTCGGCCAGCAGCAGCAGTTCGCCGTGCAGTTCGACCAGGCTCACCGGCTCCGTGCCGTAGTAGTACCGCTCCCCCTGGGCGTGAGGCACGTGACGAACGCTGAGGATGGTGTGGTAGTTCCGCTCGGCGAGGTTGCGGATGAGCTCGTCGAGGTAGCTGGTGGGCATCACCACCGCGAGGCGATAGTGCAGCACGTCGTAGCGCTCGTTGCTGATCCGCCGGGTGAGGTTGCTCGCCCCGTCGCCCCGACGGCGGCGATCATCGCCCCCCCCGCCGACGGTCCCCCCGGCGAAGTAATCCCGGTCCACGTCCACGCGGATGAGACGCTTGACGGCCGCATTGGCGACCGTCTGGTCCTTCGGGTCCGTCAGGTTCGCCTTCGCGAAGGTTTGCTGGTTGGTCTTGTCGATCGCGGCGACGATCTTCTGCCTGAACGAGGTCTTCTCGGCGACCTCCGCCATGTACAGCGCGTAGGACGGCGTCGAGATGAGCACCGTCGTGCCGAAATCCTGCATCATCATGAGATGCCGTTCCGTGTTCCCCGCGCTCGCGGGGATCATGGTCGCCCCGATGCGCTCGATCCCGTAGTGCATACCGAACCCGCCGGTGAACATCCCGTACCCGAACGCCATCTGGGCCAGGTCACGGTGAGTGACCCCGGCAGCCGCCGCGACCCGCGCCGTGAGCTCGGACCACGTGTTGA
>CAYTQL010000473.1:1506-2100 GCA_964439555.1 uncultured Planctomycetaceae bacterium
AGGTCGCCCTTCGTGTACCCGACGACGACCGGCTTCCCCGTGGTTCCCGACGAGGAATGCACTCGGACGACCTGGTCCATCGGCACGGCGAACAACCCGAACGGATACGTCTCGCGCAGGACGTCCTTGTCGGTGAACGGGAGCGACCGCACGTCCTCGAGCGACCGGACGTCCTTGGGACGCAGGCCGCGCTCGTCCATGAGGCCGCGGTAGTAGGGCACCCGCTCGTAGACCCAGGCGACGGTGGACTGCAGGCGCCTCAGCTGCAGTCCGCGCAACGCCTCGCGGTCCATCTGCTCGTACTCGGGGTCCCAGATCATCCGATCTCCTCCTTGTCGTGATGCCACGCGCCCAGGTAGATCAGACGCACGTCGTCGTCCTCGATGAGTTCCTCCGCGGTGCCGGACAGCGCGATCGTGCCGGTGCGCATGACGTGACCGCGATCCGCGTGCTTGAGCGCGATCCTCGCGTCCTGCTCGACGAGCAGTTCCCCCTCGTCGTCGTCGGGCGCGACCTGGGCGCCGCAAAAGTCGCCGGCGAACACGCAGGCGTCCCAATCGAACGAGGGCGCGCCGTCCTTGTTGGTTCCCTCGG
>CAYTQL010000474.1:0-2098 GCA_964439555.1 uncultured Planctomycetaceae bacterium
TGGCGACCTCGGCGGGCGCCTCGGGCTCGGAGACCGGCGCGGGCGGGCTCTGCGGCGTCTCAACGACCGGGGAGCTCGGCGTTTCGACCGCCTCGGCGTCCCCGGCCGGGGACGGGCCCGGCTCGGGCGGCGTCGCGGGGACCGATTCGGATGCCGCCGCGGCTTCGGCGCCCGGTTCGGCGGTCTCGGCGGGCGTCTCGGCGCTTTCTGCGCCCTCGGCGGGCTCGGCCGGGACGGGCGGGACGCCCTCGCGGCGCTGGCGCCCCTTCTGCTTTTCCTGCTGCTCGGCGACGACGCGGGCGGCCTCGGAGCAGCGGACGACGATCGCCTGGGCGAGTTCCCGGTCGAGCTCCAGCTCCTGGATCAGCGGTTCGGGCCCGACCTCCTCGACGTCCAGCACGCTGACCATGCCCATCGCGACCACCTGGTCGACGACGGTCGAGTCCACGCCCGGAACCTCGCGGAGCGCCTTTTCCAGCGTGTCCAGCCCGGCGTTGAACTCCGCGGGTGTGAGGATGTCCACGTCCCACCCGGTCAGGCGGGCGGCGAGGCGGACGTTCTGCCCGCGCTTGCCGATCGCCAGCGAGAGCTGGTCCTCGACGACGACCACGGTCGCGCGGCCGAGCTCGAAGCACAGGGCGATTTCCGCGACCTCCGCGGGCTTCAGGGCGTTGCCGATGAGGATTTTCGAGGAATCGTTCCACCGGACGATGTCGATCTTCTCTCCGCCCAGTTCATCGACGATGCTCTTGATGCGCGAGCCGCGGATGCCGACGCAGGCGCCGACGGCGTCGACCTTGGCGTCGAGGCTGTTGACGGCGACCTTCGTGCGGTAGCCCGCCTCGCGGGCCAGCGCCTTGAGTTCGATGATCCGCTCGGCCACCTCGGGGACCTCCAGATCGAACATCGCCCGGATGAAGTCCGGGTGGGTCCGCGAGAGGATGATCTTGACCTGGTTGGGCTGCTCGCGGACGTCGAGGATCATCGCGCGGATGCGCTCGTCGGGCTGGTGAGAGTCGCCGGGAATCTGCTCGCTGCGCGGGAGGATCGCCTCGCATCGTCCGAGTTCCACGATCAGCGACCCGCCTTCCCATCGCCCCACGCGCCCGGTGACGATCTGCCCCTTGCGCTCGAGGTACTCTTCGTAGATGCTGTCGCGCTCCGCCTCGCGGATGCGCTGGATCATGACCTGTTTGGCGGTCTGGGCGGCGATGCGTCCGAGCTGGCGGACGCTCATCTGCTTGCCCTCGACGGCGGCGGAGATCTCCCCGCTCTCGCGGTCGATGCGGACCATGATGTCCTCGGTCTCCGGGTTGGCCTTTCGAATGGCCGATCCCATGGCCGCCTCGAGGTCTTCGAGCACCGTCTCGCGATCGATGTTCTTATCCCGGGCGAGCCCGTCCACGATGCGCAAAAGTTCCTGGTTCATAAGTCTCCTTCGCGACCACCTTACGGGTCCGTCCACGGTCCCGCCTCAGGCGACAAAAAAAGTGGGTCGCTTCGCCCACTTGTCCACACCGCCAGCCGATCGGCCCATGATGTCCCGCGGCGGGGCGGTTTACACCGCACCCGTGCGGCGCGCGCTCATGGGCCGCCCCGGATCACGCAGTCCGACAGGCTCGGTCCACGCCGAGCCCGGGCCCGAGGCGAAGCCACAATGGGTCCAGCCCTATGCACCGGTCTGGTCCCGTGTCAGGCGTTGCATGTTCGCATGACTCCTCGCCTGAGTGCTTTCCATGCAGGTCAAAGTCCGTCCGACGCCCGAACCGCGGGGCGAATTCTCATCCGCCACCCCCGCCGCGGGCGCCGCTTCGCGCCGATCCCGGCGCAATAGGCCACCGTCCGTCCGGACGGGTCCCTTCCGGAACCGCCCTCTCAACCCGGACGGTCGCCGATGCAACACAGCGTAGCGAATCAGGATACCACCCGCCCGGCGCAGGCGACAAGAAAATTCCCGCGAACCTTTGACCCGGGTGCGAGCATAAATCCTGGCACTTCTCATGCGGCGGCTCGTTCGGCCTTCCAGTACGTTCGCCACAGGCCGCTGTGGTAGATGCCGGCCAAGGCCATCACGGCCTCGGCGTTGTCGGCGTCCCAG
>CAYTQL010000475.1:0-2096 GCA_964439555.1 uncultured Planctomycetaceae bacterium
TGGGCCTTGGGTCCGCCGATCTCGCCGAGGAACTTCTCGTAGATCTCGTGGATCGCGGGGTTCTCGTGGCTGCGGCGGAGTTGCTTGCCGCCGTCGACGCTGTAGAGCGCCTGGGCCCGCAGGCGGAGCAGTTCGGGGTCCAGCACCTGATGGCCGGTGGGCGGATAGGGTTGCCCGCCACCGCCGATGCAGCCGCCGGGGCAGGCCATCACCTCGATCACGTGGAATTCAGTCTCGCCCGAGGCCGCCCGGTCCAGCAGTTGCTTGGCGTTGTCCAGGCCATTGGCGACGCCCACGTGCAGCGTGGTGTCCCCGAGCTTGACGTCGGCTTCGCGCTGCCCCTCGACCGCCCGGACCTCGGTGAAATCGAGGTTCTCGCAGCGGTCGCCGGTGACCTTCTCGTAGGCGGTTCGCAGGGTGGCTTCCATGACGCCGCCGGTAGTGCCGAAAATGTCGGCGGCCCCGGTGCTCAGACCCAACGGCCGATCGAACTCGCCGTTGGGCAGCGAGACGAAGTCGATCCCGTAGAACTTGATCATGAAGATCAGCTCACGGGTGGTGAGTACCGCGTCGGTATAGGGCACGCCGTCTTTGAGAAAGTGTTCCGGGCGTTCCATCTCGAACTTCTTGGCCACGCAGGGCATGATCCCGACGACGTAGATGTCTTCGGGGTCGATGTTCATGTCGACGAACTGGCGGGCGTATGGGCTGGGGCAGTCGCGAGGCAGCCTGCCACGCGGCCCGGTGACGCTGATGGTCCACATGGCCAGCGTTTGGGTGCCGTTCACTAGCGAATCGAAGGAGGCGATCGCCTCCTACCCCGAGATCGTCAAGGAGATCCGCCTGGCGCTCCAGGAATGCGGGCGGAAGCTCGGACGGCACATCCGCCGCCGGACGCGGGAGAAGCAGGAACTCAAGAAACGCAGCTACATCACCCGCTACATCCCCGCCATCGGCGAGGCGCTCCAGGAAATCCTGGATCTCGACGATGAGCAGACCGGGGAGGTCGTCGAGGAACTCAAGGGCGTGCTGGAGCGATCGCGCAAGATGTAGAGGCGAATGCTTCGGACCCGTCCGTCCGGGGCGGACGCCCCACGCATCCGCTCAGGCCCATGGCATGCGCAAAACGACAGACACAGCGCTTGGACCCGAAAGGCCCTCGCGCTGCGTCTGCTTGGGTCTACCTCCGCCTCAGAAACTGATTAGAACTCGCCGTCCCAGTAGAGGAACGAATCGTTCGCCTCGACGGTCCAGTCGTCGCCGCTGATGTCGCCGAGTTCGGGCGGGTCCTCCGAGGTGAGGTCGCCCTTGTAGATGTTGTTGCCGTACACTCCGACGAGGTTCTTGTTCCCGGTCCCGTCCGCGTTCTGCACGTTGTCGTTCGACTTGACGTTGCCGCTGCGGCGGACCATGTTCGTCACGCTCTCGTTGTGATTGGCGTTCCAGTCGTCGACCTGGATCTTGTCCGAGGCGTCGAGCTGGGGCTTGTCCGCGGCGATCGGCATGTCGCCGACCTGGTCCGGGGCGCCCAGCCAAGCGGCGTTCTTGTCCGCGCGGACCGTCAACTGGAGGGCGTAGGAGGAGTTGTTCGGGCTGGTGAACCCGACGTAGCTGTCCTGGGTCCCGTCGTCGTCGGTGTCCCGATCGACCGGCTCGTAGGTCTCGTCGGCGGGGCAGCGGAAGCTGTCCTCGCCCGCCACACCGGTGCTGACGAGCAGGTAGTAGTTCTGGAGATTGCTGTCGGCCTGGTCGACCGCATCGTCGGAGTCGACGAACAACTCGCCGAGCTTGTCCGCGCCTTCCGGGTCCTCGTCGTAGGCGGTCGTCTCGCCGAGGGTCGGGCCGCCATCGAACTGGTTCATGTAGCTCAGCATCGCCTTGCCCAGCGCGTTGAGGTTGGCACGGCAGGCGTTCTCTTTCACCGCCCGCTGGATCCCCTGGAAGGACGGGAGCATCATCGTCACGAGCACCCCGATGATCGCCACCACGATCAGCAGCTCAATGAGGGTGAAACCTTTTCGCGAGTTCATCGACTACTCCTTTGCATAAATCATACTGGATACTTCAATTAGAACGGTCTGGGCGCACCCGCTCTT
>CAYTQL010000476.1:0-2096 GCA_964439555.1 uncultured Planctomycetaceae bacterium
AAAGGACCACCTCGCGGGCGGTGAATTGCGGCCCCGTCTCGCCGGCGAGCCGCGCGACGGCCCCCGAGAGGTCCCGGAGGCCCCGCCCGCCGCGAACACGCCCGAGCGTCAGGTGCGGCTCGTAGCGTCGCCGCTCGGGCTTCTCGGCGAAGACCTCGGTCGCGCGGGCCAAGGCCGATCGGGGGACTGCGTCATGATCGCCGTCGTCGCCCCCCGCGCCACCGCGCCGCGCCACGGCCTGGTCGGACTGCCGCCGGCCTGGCGCCTGGTGCTGATCGAGAAGCCGCAGCTTTCCATGGCCGGCGTCGAGCCGGCCGAGCTGCTGCCGACCGCCGATCTCTGGCAACGGCTCGACGCGCTCGACGACGGGGGTGAGTTCCTCGGCCGGGGGGCGGGCCTCCATCGGCAGCGCCCCGATGGTGTTCCGCACGGCCTGGTGGATCGCCCGGGCGTTGTGGTAGCTCCCGGTCGGCGGGGAGTACTCGCTCTGGAAGTCCTCGAGCAGCTTGTGGTAGAGCCCCAGGATGTGCCCGCTGTGGTAGGTCGCGTCAAGCGACTGATCGTACCCCCCGCCCTCGACGAACTCGAAGAGCTCGTAGATCAGCCCGTCGCGCACCAGCATGGAGTTGTTCGTGTCGCGCGTGCCGAGCAGGTGCGGGAGGGGAAAATTCTGCGACGCCAGGGACAGTTGGATCTGGTGGGTGAAGGCGACCTTCGCCAGGTCGTCCTTGCCCCGGGCGCGACGTTTGAAGAGGAACCGGCCCCTCTCGCAATCGACCACCGCTTTCGGCGCGCGGCGCGAGCCGCGGGGGAACTCCTCGATGGAGCGGATGATCCCGAGGTCGTAGTGACTCAGGCAGATCGCCAGCTCTTCGGCGCCGAATGTTTCCCGGACCCGATTATCCATGGCTCCGACAGTGCATGCGCAGCGAGATGACTTCGCATGCGCAGCGAGATGACTTCGCGGGAAAGCCCCATGATACGAACGAATCCGGGGTTGTCAAAGGAGCAAATCAACTCGCGCACACAGGGCACGGGGCGCCGGGCGGCGGGGCAAGCGGGCGACAGCGGGCGGCGAGCCGTCCGCGACGCCAAACGCCCGGCCCGTTGAACTGTCCCCTCCTGCGGTGATGACCTTCGGCAAGACTCTTGCGGTCGGAGGAGAAGTCTTCCGATGTACATACGGGATGCCGAACCGCGCGACGGAGCGGAACTTTTCCGGATTCGCGCACGTCCCTCTACATGAATCGCTGTTCAATCAGGTAGTATTCCGAAAGCGAGCCCGATGCCCGTAAAGAAATTCACCAAGACGCTTCTGGCACTCATCGCCGTCCTGGTCGCGGTGCAGACCGCCTGCACCGCGCCGGTGGAGCGCGAGATGCGCACCGCCGAAGCGCCCCGCGACGAGGCGTTCAAGGAGCTACGCGAGGAGGTCCGCAACGCCTTCGAGCGGAAAGCCTACCGGCAGTGCAAGATTCTCCTGCGCCGGATGATCGCCCGGCAGGCCGACAGCGTCGAAGCGTGGTACAACCTCGCCTGCGCCCAGAGCCGCCTCGGCGAGTTGGACGACGCGGCCGAGTCGCTCGAACGCGCCATCGACTTCGGGTACGACAACCTGCGGCACATGGAGAAGGACCCGGACCTCGCCGCCCTGCGAAAGCAGAAGGCCTACCACCGCCTTCGCGGTCGCCTGGAGCGCAAACCAAGCCGGACGCGCACGACCCGGCGAAGGGGCGAGCCCACCTCCGAGCCCAAGGGCGCCGAGGACGAACCCGGTGCGATCCACAAGCGGGTCATCGCCCTGTTCCACAGCAAGAAGTACGCCCAGTGCGAACCGCTGCTGCGTAAAATCCTCGAGCTCGACCCGAACAACAGCACCGCCTACTACAACCTCGGGTGCATGCACGCGAGGCTGGGGCAGTCCGCCGAGGCCCTGACCGCGCTGAACAAGGCGCTGGACCACGGGTACGCCGGCTTCCACCACCTCGAGCGCGATCCGGACCTCGAGTCCCTCCGCCGGCTGCGGGGCTATCGCGAGCTGCTCAAGCGGCGCGACGCGGTCCAGCGCTCCCGGGCCGAGCGGATCTGCACCCTCC
>CAYTQL010000477.1:0-2091 GCA_964439555.1 uncultured Planctomycetaceae bacterium
GCTACCCGAAATAAGCAGAACATTGCGAGGAGCCGTAGGCGACGACGTCGAAGAGGACGTGAAAGGAGGCCGCCGGGAACAGGCTGCCGGTCCGCGTCCGGGACGCCCCGAGGATCAGCCCCCCCGCGAAGGTCGCCCCGCCGAGCAACAGCAGGTCCGTCGCGGCGGAGACGCCGGGCCCGGCGAACAGGGCGGTCTTATAGGCCGCGTGCCCCAGCGCAGCGCCGCTCACCGCGCCCCACGCCGCCGTCCGCGAGGCGTTCCCCCCGCCCAGGGCGCCCTGGACCATTCCGCGGTACGCCAGTTCCTCGGCCAGTCCGATCCCCCCGGCCACGAGGGCGAACCAGCCCAGCGATTGCGGGATCATCGCCAGTCCGCGGGCGTGGCGGTAGTAGACCCCCGCGGCCGCGCCGAGCACGAGCAGCCCCACCAGCCAGGCCCAGCCTTCGGTCCCGCCGATGCCGCGCAGCGCGAGCATCTTCCGCACGCTCCGGCGGGTGCTTGCGAGGGTGATCGCCAAGGCGGCGCTGCTCAGCCCGATCGCCCCCAACCGCAGCGTCCGCAGCCCTTCGGCGTGCGCGAACCAGGCGTAGAGGACCATCCCCACGCAGAATCCTGCCGCTCCGATCCGTTCCCATGTCCTGGACCTCATGCGGCGCTGCGCCCCCGCCGCCTGCGCCGGACAAGCCCGCCGACGAGCCCCAGCCCCACCGCGGCCGCCAACCATACCGACCCCATGCAGTACCCGACGATCTCCAGCTTGGGTCGGGCTTTGCGGAGCTTGTTCACCTCGTCGCTGTCCAGCCGGTCACTCAATACAATCAGGCTTCGGAGTTTCGGCATCGCGGCGATCTCATCGGCCGGCAGCGGTCGGTCCTGCAGCAACATCAGAATTTCCACGTTTCTGAGTTTCCTGAGAGCCTTGCTGGACTTGATTCCACTCTTGTTGAATATCGTAAGAATCTGTAGATTCTTCAGCTTTGCCAATGGAGCCAGGTCCACCGGTTTGCCTTTGGACGAGAAGCTCAGAGACTGAATCGACGAAAACCGGGCCGGCTGGGCGAGGTCCAGGTCCTTGGATTTCTTGAACATCACCGCCTCCATCGGCCAATCGTCCGGGTACTTCGCCAGGTACTTCGCGTTCCAGGCGGGCAGGTCCACCTGGCGAAGGCGCGGCATCTTCGGCAGTTCGAACGGCTCGTCGACCGAGGTCAATTCGAGGTACTCCACCTTGTCCATTGCCGCCAGCAGATCGGAGATGTTGGGCCCAGCCCGGCGGAGGACCAGGCCCGTCGCCTCAGTCGCCGCGAGGGCGGCGATGAACGTCTTGTCTAAGCCGCGAGCCTCGTCCCGGTCATCCCCGTCTTCCGTCTCGCCGGGAGAGGCGTGATCGAGGATGATGAACCCGCCGAAGCCTTTCAGCCGCCGGACGTTCGCGAGGTCCTGCGCAGGGTTGCCGCTGAGCACCGCGCTCTCGAGCGCGGCAATCTCCTTCGGCTTGAGGTCCTTCAGGCGTTTCTCCCCGGCGGGGACGGTCAGTGCAAGGTGGGTGACCCGGTCGTTGAGCATCGCCGCCCCGTCCTTCCTGGACCAGACCAACGGAGGTTTCTCGCGGCCTTGCCACCGATAGTAGATATCGCCCTTCTCCGGGAATGTCATTTCTTTGAGGCCGATGCCCAGGACCGCCCCGGGCCAGACGGGAATGCGGTAGTTTCCTTCCTCGCGCTGCGACGACCGGGCGACCCCGAGCGCCCCGCCGGCGGTGGCGTTGACGCACTTGGCTTCGCCGCCGGCGACTTCGACCTGCTCGATGGTCCAGAGACCGGTCTTCTTTTCGTCCGCCGTCGCGCAGCCCGCAACGGCGAGCAGCGCCAGCATGTTCGTCAGCACCATTCTGGGCATGGTCGGACCCCTTGAGGACAGGCGCTTTCCTGCGAACATCCTAACGGGCCCGAGGGTCCCCGTCTGCGCTCTGGAGCCCGTGAATCCAGCGAACGCATTCGCCCGCCCAGTCGAACTCGGTATTCAGCCCGAGCCCGTGCCCGCCTTTCTGGTAGAGGTGGAGTTCCACCGGTCTCCCGGCCGAGCGGA
>CAYTQL010000478.1:0-506 GCA_964439555.1 uncultured Planctomycetaceae bacterium
AGGCGTTCCGCCGGCGCCTGGAGGAGCACCCCCACCGGATGCGCCTCGGCGAACTGGCCGAAACGCTCCGCACGCCCGACGGGTCCGAGAGCGTCCACACCGACGCCGACTGGCGGCGGGCGAACCGCCGGGTGCTCTTCGAGCTGATCCCCCTGACCGACCGCGTCCTGCGGCGCTACCCCGGCGGCGAGGCGGCCGAACTGGCCGAGCGACTGGTCAAGCGCTACAAGCTCCCGGTCAACAAAGGTCCGCAGAACGAACGGCTCAGCGTCGTCGGCGTTATCGAGGAGGTCTCGACCGTCCCGCCGCCGGCGCACATCGCCCCCTACACCGAGGCGCTGGTCTACGTCCGCTACCGCGTGCTGAACGTCCAGTCCGGGCAGTACCGTCCGAAGAAGCTCATCGGCGTCCACTGGGGCATTCGAAATTCCGAGCCCACCGCCGCGAGCAAGTGGAAGCCCGGTCGGCGGCAGATGCTGGTCCTCGAGCCGCTCTGGGCGCAGAAG
>CAYTQL010000478.1:516-2062 GCA_964439555.1 uncultured Planctomycetaceae bacterium
GCTTTGAAGATCCCTTTGACCGGATCGACGCCTGCCGGATCACGATCCGGAACGGTACGATAACCCAACCCGATGACTGGCCCGATAACTGCCCTGACGGGCTGCGCGTGTTCGGCAAGACCGACGCACAGGCTCTGGGCGGGGCGGAAGCGTTGCCGCTCGGCGCCCTTACCGCGGCGCTCTCGGCGCAGAAGGCGGAAATCCGCACCGCCTACGCCGCCGATGACGTGGACCACCCCGACTTGACGCCCTACTGGATCCGCGAGCGACTCAACCTCTCCGGACCGCCGAGCCGTCGTAAGGAGAGGAGCGAATGACCCGCCAACTGCCTGCTGCTGTTCGCCTTCGACCGCCCGGTGTTTCCCGTGGACACGCATATCGACCGGATTGCCCGGCGGCTGGGCCTGCTTCCCGGAGGAGGTCCCCGTCGCGCGCCCACGAGCACCTCACGCCGATGATCGCGCCGAAGGACCGCTACACCATGCACGTGCTGCTGATCGCCCATGGGCGGAAAATCTGCAAGGGGCGCAGCCCTCCGTGCGCCTGGTGTTGCCTGCTCGACCTGTGCCCGACGGGTCAGGCGAAGGAGGCGCAGGCCGGAGACGGCAGGTAGTTTTCGGGGCCTGAACTACTCCGCGTCGAAGCCGTTCCAGAACGGCCGGCTCATCTCCCGCGTGTCGCCCAGTTCGGTCCGCCACCGGGCCAGTTCCCCGCGGAGTTCGGCGAGCGTGGCGGCCAGGCGCGGCTCGTCCGCGAGGTTCACCGTTTCGTGCGGGTCGGTTTCGAGGTCGAAAAACTGCGTGGTCCGGCTGCCGTCCACGACGTACTCGATGAGCTTGTACCGCCCCTTCCGGACGCCGCGCTGTACGCCCCTGTAGGCGAAGTGCAGTGTATCGCGGACGGGAGCGGACGCGCCGGTCGAGAAACACCGGGCATGCGACCGGCGGTCCTGGCGCCACTTGCCCACGTGCGCGGTGACGTATCCGTGCGCCCTGAACCATTCGGGAAGGGCCGTGCGCTCCGGAGAAATCCGCCGCCCTCCCCCCTCGAGGGCGAACAGCGTCCGGCCCGGGCGGGCGGACGCTAGGCTTCCAGCACCGCGTAGAGGTCGTCGAGGTGAGAGAGGATCCACTGGACCTTCCGGTCGATCATCGCGAGGAAGGGGAAACCGTCGAAGCGTCCGAAGCTGCCGGTCGCGGCGATGGGGAGGACCGCCTCGGCGATCATCGCCTCGCACATCAGGTAGGGCGCCGCCCGCAGCTCGCTGACGGTGACGACGTTGACCGCGTCGTAGCCGAGCATGAAGCGTTTGAAGCGGGTCTGGTCGAGATACTCCGGCCAGGACTCCGGGTCCTCGCCGCCGCCGATGATGGAGAACTGGAGGGCCCCGTTGGCCAGGTCGATCACCCGCTGCTGGAGGCGGGCGGCGTCGTAGTCGATCACCGCGACCACGTGCCGGTCCTTGAAGAGCATGTTTCCCGGGTGCCAGTCGCCGTGGACGATCTGCGGCGCCCATTCGGGCAGTCCGAGGGCGTCGGCCTGCTCG
>CAYTQL010000479.1:0-2053 GCA_964439555.1 uncultured Planctomycetaceae bacterium
TCCCTTGCGTTGCAAGAGCTGTTCGATCGCCAGCCTCCACGGCGGCTCCGCCCGCGATCGTCACCACGGCGTTCTCGGCCGGGCCGTCATGGCCGACGTCCAGGAGGTCCACCACGTTCACCGTGCTCCCCGAGTTCACGTGCATCGTAGCCAGGCGTCAACGGGTATCCCGCGTTCGTTGCGGATCGAGGTCTTGTTCCGGCGCCGGGTGCAGACGTAGCATGGCCTGAACGAAGATCGCGAATGACCGCTGCCGAGCGACAACCGCTGCTGGAACTTCGCGACCTGGCCGTGGCGGCCGGGGGCAATATGCTGCTGCGCGACCTGGGCGTCCGGCTGGGCGTCGGCGAGCGGGTCGGGCTGATCGGGCCCAGCGGATGCGGGAAGACCACGCTCCTGCGGGCGGTGGCGCACTTGGAGGACCCCGCCGCGGGCGAGGTCCGCCTGGAGGGGCGAGCGCCCGAGGAGGTCGGCTGGCCGGCGTTCCGACGCCGCGTGATGCTCATCCAGCAGCGCCCGGTGCTCCTGCCCGGAACGGTCGGCGAGAACCTCCGTCGCCCGTTCGCTTACCACGCCGCCGGGGGGCGCCAGTTCCCGCGCGACCGCGCGACGGACCTGCTCGAGCGCCTCCGTCTCGGCGCCGGGCGCATGGACCAGCCGGGCGAGTCGCTCTCGGAAGGCCAGCAGCAGCGGGTCTGCCTGATCCGCGCCCTGCTCTGCGAGCCGGAGGTCCTGCTGCTCGACGAGCCCACCAGCGCCCTCGACGCCGACGCCGTGAACCTCGTGGAGGCCCTGCTGGCCGAGGAAATCGACCGGCGCTCGCTTGCCTGCATGGTCGTCACCCACGACCGCGCCCAGGTGGAACGCTGGTGCGACCGCTCGGTGGACCTCGCCTCCTGCATGCCGGAGGACGCCCGGACATGACCCTCGCCGCCCGGAGCATCATCGAGCTGGGCTGGGTCGACCTCGCGGTCGCCGCGGCGCTGGTGCTGGCGGCCGGCGTCGTCAGCGCGGCGATGCGGGCGAGGCTGGAGAAGCGACTCGCCGTCGCCGCCGTGCGGACCGCTGTCCAACTCCTGCTCATCGGCTACGTCCTGCGGTGGGTCTTCGCCAACGCCCGGCGGTTCCCCTGGACCATCGCGATCGTGGGGTTCGTGATGATCGCCATCGCCTCGCGGGCGGCGGTCAAACGCGCCTCCCGTCGCTATGCCGGGGCGACGCTGCTGGCGTTCGCGACGCTGCTCTCCTCCGGCGTCGTCACCACGCTGGCGGTGACGCAACTGATCGTCGGCGCCGAGCCCTGGTACGCCCCGCAGTACCTCATCCCGCTGCTGGGAATGGTGCTGGGCAACTGCCTCACCGGCATTTCCCTGTGCCTCGACCACTTCCTCGAGAGCCTCTCGCTTCGCCGCGGGGAGGTGGAGACGGAACTCGCCCTCGGCGCCTCGCGCTGGGAAGCCGCCCGGGGCCCGCTCGGAGCGGCCGTGCGACGGGGCATGATCCCGATCATCAACTCGATGATGGTCGTCGGGCTGGTCTCCCTCCCGGGGATGATGACCGGGCAGATCCTCGCCGGCGCCGACCCCCTCACGGCCGTCAAGTACCAGATCATGGTCATGTTCATGCTGGCCGCGGGAACCGCGCTCGGCTCGATGCTCGTGGCGTTGCTGACCTACCGCCGCCTGTTCAACGCCCGCCACCAGCTCCTCGCCGGGCAGATCGAACGGCAGGGCGACTGACCGCCCGCGCCGTCCCGCGCGCGATCCCGACCGGATGCGCCCCCACCTCGCCGCACCCGACGGGTCGGGAAACTCGCAAGTCCCGCCGCTGCCGGGCGTTCCCCGCACCCCGTTTCCGACGGCGAAAAGCGCTTGACACCGATTCTGCGCGATCGCTACCATGTCCGACGCTTCAGGAGTGCCCGGCGCGTCCGGGCAGGCCAACCTGCGAACCGCACCCGCCCCCGGCGCGGTGCAGCAACTGCCCCCATCGTCTAGTGGCCTAGGATATCAGGTTCTCATCCTGGAGACAGGGGTTCGAGTCCCCTTGGGGG
>CAYTQL010000480.1:0-2051 GCA_964439555.1 uncultured Planctomycetaceae bacterium
GGCACGATCAGGCCTATGATCGGCAAAGTACAGGTCACCCAGCAGGTGCGCCCAGGCGTGATCAGCTTCTCGCTGGGCTTTGGCCACTGGGCGACCGGCGCGTCGGACACGCAAATCGATGGCCATGTCATCCGCGGCGAGCCGCGGCGGGCCAAGGGTATCCACGCCAACGCGGCGATGTGGGTCGATCCGGCACTGAAAAACACGTGCATGATCGACCCGGTCGGCGGCAGCGTGAGTTTCTACGACACTTTCGTGCGATTGGAGCCGGTGTGAGCGAGCGACCTTTGCGACCGGCGACAATGATAACTCCGGAGCAGGCCGAACGCATGGTCCTGGGCGCGGCGCGCCCCCGCCCGCCGCAAAAGCTACCCGCAGAAGAGGCCGCGGGGTTGATCCTTGCCGAACCGGTGTGGGTCGATTGTGACTGTCCGCCGTTCGCTCGGGCGATGATGGACGGGTACGCGGTCCGGCTGGCTTCGGCGGGTAAGACCATCCCTGTGATCGGCGAAATCGCCGCCGGGCAGTCCAGCGATGTCCCGGTAAGCGACGATGCCTGTGTGGCAATCGCCACTGGGGCCCCTTGCCCACCCCAAGCGGAAGCCGTCGTGCATAAGGAGCATGCACGCTACGAGAACGGGAAGGTGACTTTGCCGACGCAGTGCGTGCCGGGAAGCCACATTGCAGCGCCCGGAAGCGAGTGCCGGGCGGGCCAGGTCGTCGCCGAGCGAGGCCGGCGCGTCACCGGACTCATGGTGGCGGCCATGGCCGCGGTGGGCTGCCGCGAGGTGCAGGTCGTTCCGCGTCCGCAAGCGGCGGTGATTACCACGGGCGCCGAATTGGTTTCGGCGGGGCGGGAGCCTCAGGGTGCTCAGATTCGCGATTCGAACGGGCCCATGCTCGCCGCGATGCTCGCCGCGATGGGCGTGCCTTGCCCGGTGCGCGCCCATGCGTCGGACCAGGCCGAGGCCATTCTGCACGCGCTCGACGACGCCCACGATTGCGATCTGGTGCTGCTCAGCGGGGGTGTTTCGGCTGGAACGTACGACTTGGTTCCGGAGGCCGTCGAACGATACGGAGCGGAGGTCGTGTTCCATAAGGTCCGCCAGAAGCCCGGTAAGCCGTTGCTTCTGGCTCGCAAGGGCGATCAACTGCTTTTCGGGCTGCCGGGCAACCCGCTGGCGGCCCACCTGTGCCTGGAACGCTACGTTCGGTTGGCGATTCTGCGCATGCAGGGCCGCACGGATCCGCCCGCTCGGTCTTGGGGGCGGCTTGCGGCCCGTGTATGGCCCAAGGCGGGGCGGACGTACTTCGTAACGGCCCTCTGCGGGCCGCCCGGCGACACGTCGGCGCCATGGCGGCTTTCTCCCTTGATCGGCGCCAGTTCGGCCGACGTCTTCAATACGTGCGACGCCAACGGATATATCGTTGTGCCCACGGGCCGGGAGGAGCACGCGCCCGGCAAACTGCTGGAGTTCTTCTTGACATGCTCCCTCTAAGCGGCAGCTTCGCCAATTCCATCGGGCAGGCGTCCGCGACTGCCCCTTCCCTGCCCGTTCTTGCAATTTGCGGTTGGAGCGGGTCGGGAAAAACCACGCTCATCGAGCAGATCGTCCGGCGGTTCGCCTCCCGTGGGTTGAGCGTGGCGGTGGTCAAGCACGACGTCCACGGCCTCGAAGTCGACCGGCCCGGAAAAGACAGCGACCGGTTTTTTCTCGCCGGGGCCGACGTAGCCCTGCGCGGCCCCGGCGAGGTGTTTCACCGCACCCACCGCAACGCGAGTTCGCCCGAGCAGGCCCCAAGTTGGATTGACGCGGTCCGGCAGCACGATCTCGTGCTTGTCGAGGGCTTCAAACATACGCCGTTGCCCAAAGTTTGGCTTCTTGCCGAGCACGAGGAACAACCGCCGCCCGAGGTTTCCGGGGTGCTGGCGGCTCTGCCGCGAAACGCGGACCGTCTCGCGGCGGTGCTGCCGCTGGCGGAAGCTTATCTGCACGGCCAGTGGCAGAAGGCTCCCGTATTCGGCTGCGTGCTCATCGGCGGAAAGAGCC
>CAYTQL010000481.1:0-2050 GCA_964439555.1 uncultured Planctomycetaceae bacterium
GGTCTCGTTGACGCCGGGCATCTTCCAGAGCGTCACGGCGATCGTCACGCCGACGCCGACGGCGACGAGCACCATCGCCGCGGTCGCCAGGATGCGCATCCACGCGACGTGCGCGGGGCGCTTCTCCGGTTCCCCGGCCGCGTGGACCAGGTGCAGGCGCTCGGCGCGTTCAAGCACAGTTTGAACGAATTCCTCGCCCGCCCTCGCCCTGGGCAGGGCGTGGACCAGCTCCCGCACGCGCTGAAGCTCGCCGAGCTCGCGCTGGAGCGATTCATCCGCGCCCAGCGCCTGCTCGATCGCTTCGCGCCGCTTTGCGGGCAGCTCGCCGTCGAGATAGGCGGACAGCTCTTCGCAGATTTCCTGTCGGTTCGACATCGCAGTCACATCACCCGGGCATCAGGTCCGCGAGCTTCTCCTTCAGCATACATCGGGCCCGGTGCAGCCGGCTCTTAACTGTCCCGACGGGCACCGCCAGGATTCCGGCGATTCCCGCATAGTCCATGTCTTCCATGTCCCGCAGCAGCACGACCAGGCGGAACTCCTCTTCCAGCTCCTCCAGCGCGTCGAGGACGCGCCGGCGAAGCTCCCCGCTCAGCGCCGAGCTTTGCGGGTCCGGCGAGCGCTTCCGTGACACCTCGGCCGTGAGGATGTCCGCCTGCGTCTGGTCAAAATCATCGTAACCTGAAAGCGTACGGAACTTTACCCGCCCGCCGCGCCGGCGATGCGAAATCGCCAGGTTCGCGGCGATTCGGAAGAGCCACGTGTAAAACTGGCTCTTCCCGCGGAACTGCCCGATCCGCTCCAAGGCCTTGAGGAAGGTTTCCTGCGCCAACTCCTCGGCGTCGGCGCGGCGCCCGGTCATCCGCAGCAGCAGGTTCAGGATCCGGTCCTGGTACTTCGCCACCAGCGTACCGTACGCCTGCATGTCGCCTTCGCGCGTGCGACGGACCAAGTCCGCGTCGCTGAAGACGATCGTGGGCTTCGCCCCGGCCTCATTGGCCGCAGGTCCGCCTTCCAGGATATTCGACGCCGGTTCCGTCACAGGGTTCCTGACCAAAAGCGCAGAGTTTTTCCGCGGGCGTCGAACCATCGGCCCCCGCCGAGAGCATGCCGTGCCCCGAAGCCCTTGCCCGGCTTCTCCTGCTCCTACGCCGCCGGGAGGGGGAAGGTTTGCGGCAATCCGGTCGACGCCCGTCGAGCGGTGGATTGCTGCTCCCATCAGTGGTAGGCCACAACCGTTAAGTTTGCGCAGGAATGGGGGCCCGTGTCGAGCGGAAAACGCCGCGCCCGGCTGGCGGACGACCGGGGAAGCCCGGAGCCCGCAGAGACGGAGTCAGGCCTCGGAACCCGGCGGGACCGCGGGCATGCCTCCGCATGAAGAAACGCCCCGCCGGCGGACCGACGGGGCGTCTGGTTGGATTCAGAAATCCGCGGGCCGGGGCGCCGCGGTCTCGGCCGGTGACGGTGCGGCCCGGGTCTAGGTTCCTTCGACCTGGGCGACCGGTTCGGGTTCTTCCTCTTCGGGTTCGCGCTGTCCGACGCCTTCGAAGTAGAGGTGCTTTTCCTCTTCCTCCCACTCCTCGGCGTCCTCGGGCTTTTCGCTGCGGACGCTGACCTGGATGGCGGTGTTCTCCGTGTAGGCGCCGCGGAGAATCTCCTCGCTGATCGCGTCCTCGATGTTCTGCTCGATCGCCCGGCGAAGCGGACGGGCGCCGAAGTCGGGGTTGTAGCCCTTCTCGATGAGGAATTCCTTGGCTTCGTCGTCGAGCTGAAGTTCCAGCCCGTGCTCCTCCTTGAGGCGCCGGCGGACCTTCCGCAGCTCGTAGTCCACGATGGTGTCGAGGTCCTCGCGGGTAAGCGACTTGAAGACGATCACGTCGTCGAGGCGGTTGAGGAACTCCGGACGGAAGTAGCGCTCGACCTCCTTGTTGAGCAGGTCCTTCATCTTCCCGTAGGAGGCTTCCTCGTCCCGCTTGGCGAACCCGAACCCGCCGCCGGACTCGATCAGTTCCGCGCCGCTGGTGGTGGTCATGATCAGCACGGTATTGCG
>CAYTQL010000482.1:0-2044 GCA_964439555.1 uncultured Planctomycetaceae bacterium
GACCGTGACGGGCAAGGACCTCGCACTCGGCGGCGACGACGCCGGCAAGCTGGAGCTGATCTTCACCGCCATCGGCTTCTCCGGGCTCATGGAAACCATGGAAATGGGCAAACGCGAGCAGGAGAAGCTCATGAAAGGCTTCGGCGGCGGCGGGTCCGTCCAGCTCGAAGGCGGCTTCTCCGACGCCCTGCCCGACGAGGAGGACGCCGACCCGGACGCCGAGGAAACCCCCGAGGACGGCGAAGAAGACCAACCGTAGCTCGCCGCGCGCCGAAACCGCCCCACGCCCGCCAAATCGCTCCAAACCCGCTTGACCGCCGCCGCGAACTTTCGTACAGTGTCGCGTCCGTCGCCGAAGCGACCCCACGCGCCCTTAGCTCAGTTGGCAGAGCAGCTGACTCTTAATCAGCGGGTCCCAGGTTCGAGTCCTGGAGGGCGTATTCCTCTAAGAGCCTGCAAGCAAACAGCTTGCGGGCTCTTTTCGTCCCCCCAAGCCTCTCAACGGTCGGGATGGGCTCGAACGCCGTCTACCTTGACGACTGCGCCAGCGGGAGGACGGTGACGGGGAACCTCTTGATCAACGCCCAGCGCGGGCTGATGATCGGCGGCGGACGGGGCGACACGGTCAAGGGCAACCTCTTCGTCGTTCGTCGACTGCAAGCTCGGCGTCTGGATCGACGCCCGCGAGGCCCAGCAGCGTCGGCGGGATGTCCACGAAGCTCACCGGGCGGTCCAGTCCTTGCCCTTGTCCCACATCTTCCGCGGCCAGGAGGCGAGGTTGTAGTCCGTCTTCTTGTGGTTCGTGCACCAGTAGCCGGCCTGCTGGAGCCGTTCCGGGTAGAGGCGGACGGATTCGGGAATCTCGTTCCGGCTGCGCATGGGGTGCGTGCCGAGGGCGGAGGCGTAGCAACCGGTGATCAGCGTGGACCGGGCGGGGGCGTTGGCGACGGCGTTGAGGTACGTCACCCCCTCGGCCGCGAGACGGTCGAGGTTCGGCGTGCGGGCGAACCTGTCGCGGTAGCAGCCGAGGTACGGGCCGTTGTCCTCCGAGGTGATCCACAGGATGTTCGGGCGCTTCGGTCCCCCCGGGCGATCCGCGCCGGAATCGTCGCCGGCGGCGAACAGCACCGCTCCCCCCGGCCGTTGCGTGGAGGAACTCGCGTCGGGTCGTGCTCGGGTGCGCGACAAATTCGTGGCATGGGCGTCTCGCCCATGCGTGGCGCGGGCATCCTGCCCGTGCCCCACGCCCGAGACGGCCGTGGGACGCATGGCTAAGATGGCCATGCCACAATACGGACGCGCACCGTCGTGCTCAAGCCGCTCTCCTTTGGCTTTTGTCTGCGGGCCCGCAGGGATATCATGGATGACCATGAAACGCTACATCACACTCTTTGCGGTCGCCGCCCTGCTGTGCGGGTGCGTGAAGGTTGACGTGGACGTCCCGGAGAAGATCCCCGGGCTCGACAAGATCCCCGGCGGAAACGGCGGGGAGCAGACGGAGGGTTCGCGGCACGTCTACGCCGACGAGTACCGCGTGCAGAAGGTCCTCGATGGGCGGCGGTTCGTGATCATCTACGACGGCGACCCCACCGGAGCCGTGCTCCACGGGATCCGGCTGACGGACGCCGAAGAGGCGGCCGACGAGCTGGGCGACATGATCGAAGGTCGGATCGTCCGCATCGAATTCCCGCTGGCGACCAAGCGCGACCGCCGCGGACGGCTCGTCGTCCGGGCGTACCGCGAGGGTCAAGACGTCGCCGCCCGCCTGGTCCGCGACGACCTGGCCGAGTGGGACTGACCCGCGAACGTCCGGCGGGCAGGCCCGACCCGCGGCGTCGGTCAGCCGAGTCTTCGGTGCTCCTGAGGCCATCCATGCAGTCGACGCAGACGGTCGAACAGCTTTCCCGCGGGGACGGGCCCGCGATCCACCGCTACTACGACATCCCGGTCGAGTCGCCGGACGGGGGGCGCATCCTCTACTTCGAGTGGGACGCGAACGTCGCCGGGCCCGTCGGGTCCAGCAGGAAATACGGCGCGAGCGGCA
>CAYTQL010000483.1:0-2044 GCA_964439555.1 uncultured Planctomycetaceae bacterium
CTCTTGACCTGGTTCTGGATCTTGTTGGACAGCTCCAGCACCTCGATCTGCCGTTGCAGCTCGGCGGCGATGCGGCGCAGGCGCTGGCCGATGTCGGCCTCCTCGAGCAGTTCCTGCTTCTCGGCGGTTTCCAGTTCCAGGTTGGCCCCGAGGAAATCCGCCAACGGGCCGGGATCCTCGATCTGGTCGAGCACCATCCGCGCCTCGTCCGGGATGTTCGGGGACAGCTCGATGACCCGCTGGGCGAACGTGCGGGCGTTGAGCATGAGGGCGTCCATTTCCGTGTCGCCCTTGCTATCCTCGGTCACCGGCTCGATGCGGGCGCGAAGGTAAGGCTCGGAGGCGACCCACTCGGAGACCCGCACCCGCTGGGTTCCGTGGACGATCACCGTCTGGTTCCCGTCCTCCATCCGCAACAGCTTCATCACCACGCAGGCCGTGCCGACCTGGTAAAGATCATCCGGGCCCGGGTCCTCGACCTCCGAATCGCGCTGGCAGAGGGTCATGATGACCTTCTGGTCCGGGAGCACCTCGCTGAGAAGCCGGCGGGACTTCTCCCGCCCCACCGACAGCGGAACCACCGTCCCCGGGAAGATCACCATGTTGCGGACGGTCAGCACCGCGATCTCGTCCGGGAGGGGGATCGCCTTGCCCGCCCGGCTGGTCGGGGCGGGCGCCTCCTCCTGCCCGGGCTTGATGACGACGGACTGCTCTTCGGAATCGATCGTGGGTTTCTGGTCTCGGGGACTCATATCAGCCCTTCTTCGGGAGGCGGATCCACAGCATGCCGCACTTGTAGTGGGCTTCGATCTCGTCGACGTCGACGTTCGGGGGCAGCTCGACCTCGCGGTAGAACCGCCCGTCGTCGATCTCCATCAGGTGCAGGTGCACCGAGCCTTCCGGCTGGCCCTGCATCGGCGCGGGGCGCGTCCCCTCGAGGATCAGCAGCCCGCACTCCGTGCGCAGGTCGATCTTCGAGGGGTCCATCCCCGCGAGGTCGGCGTAGACGCACCAGTGCTTCGCGTCCTCGTAGACATTGATGCTCGGCGTCCAGGCTTCCGGGCGGCGGTACTTGTGGAAGTTGACGCCGAGGACCTGGTTGACCCACTGGCTGATCGGCCGCTTCGGATCGCTGCCGAAATGCTCCACCAATTCCAGTTTGTGCTCCATGGCTCGTAGCCCCTACGCAGGAGACCGCGACGAGGACGCCCGCCGGCGGCGGCGCGTCTGGACGCATTGTATCGGGCCGAAGCGCCGTTGGCGAACCGCGGGAGCCGCGCAGCAGAAACGGCGCGGCCGCACGGGGAAACCCCGATGCGCAGCCGCGCCGTTCGGTTGCTCGCGGACGGCGGACGTTCCGTCCGCTGCCCGGGACGTCACTGCGGCGTTAGTCTTCCGGCGTGAGGAATACGAACCGGGCGCCGCCGCTGGGGTCGATCACCTGGAGGCGGACGCCTTCCTTCGCGTCCTTGGCCTGGATCGCCTTGCGGAACTCGCCGGCGGTGGCGACCTCGACGTCGTTGACCTTCGTGATGACCATCCCCGGGGCGATCCCGCTCTCGGCCGCCTCGGAGTTCGGCGTCACGTCCTGGATCAACACGCCGGTGACCTTCTCGCGGTAGCCGGTCTTCTTGGCCAGGTCCTCGGTGAGCGTGGCGACCTCGAGCCCGTACTCCTCGGCCTTGGCCTCGCCCACCTCGGGCGTCCCGGCGCCGAAGGTCATCGCCATGTCGTCCGGCTGGGCGACGAGCTTGACCTTCAGCGAGGTCTTCTTCCCGTCACGGTAGACCGTCAACTGCGTGCCGGTTCCGGGCTGGAGCTCCGCCACGCGGTTGCGTAGATCGTTGACGTTCTTCACGTCGCGATCGCCGACGGCGGTGATGAAATCGCCCGCCTTGAGTCCGGCCTTCTCGGCCGGGCTGTCGGGCGCGACCTGCGAGACCAGGGCCCCGTCGGTCGTGGGGATCTTGAAGCTCCGGGCGAGCTTCTCGTTGACGTTCTGGATGCGAACGCCGAGGTACCCGCGGATGATCTTGCCCTTCTC
>CAYTQL010000484.1:0-2044 GCA_964439555.1 uncultured Planctomycetaceae bacterium
CGATACCGGGCAGGTGGGCCCGGGCATCGCCGCGTTCCTGGATTTGCCCGTCGCCAGCTACGTCAGCAAGGTCGTGGGCGTGGGCAGCAAGTCCTGCGAGGTCCACCGCCTGGTCGAGGACGGGTACGAGATTCTCGAAATGGACACTCCCGCACTGCTGACGGTCGTCAAGGAGGTCGCCGATCCGCGGCTGCCGACGCTCCGCGGTAAGCAGAAGGCCCGGGCGGCCGAGGCGCCCTCCTGGGGCGTGGGCGAACTGGACGTGGACCCGGGCAAACTCGGGCTCAAGGGCTCGCCGACCCGCGTGGTGAAGATCTTCCGCCCCACCGTCGCCCGCGAGTGCGAGAAGATCCGCGCCAACGACGAGCAGTCGATCAACCACGCCGCCGATCGGCTCGTCGAGGTTCTCAAGGAACGCGAGCTGATCTGAACCTCCTCAGTAGTGCAGGCGACCGACCTGTCAGCGCACGAAACACGCGGCGGAAACCCAACCGCCCCGCCAACCCGAGGCAATGACATGAGCGAATACAGCGGAGTCTGGATCCTGGCCGAGCAATCCGGCGGACGCGTCCTGCGGATCAGCCACGAGCTGCTCACCCGCGGGATCGACCTGGCCGAGAAGCGAAACACCGACCTGACGGCCGTGATCTTCGGACACGAGATCGACCCGCAGGACCTTCAGGGGCTCATCGACCGCGGCGCCGACCGCGTCGTGGCGGTCGAAGCGCCCGAGCTGGAGCATTTCCTCCCCGAGCCTTACCAGAAGTGCCTGCTGAAGGTCATCGCCGACTACAAACCGGAGATCATGATCGCCGGGGCGACCAGCACCGGGCGCACGCTGATGCCCTACGCGGCGATCGTCTCCGACAGCGGACTCACCGCCGATTGCACCGTGCTGGACATCGAGGAGGAAACGGGCAACCTCCTCCAGACCCGTCCGGCCATCGGCGGGAACATCATGGCGACGATCAAGACGCCGGAGCACCGCCCGCAGATGGCGACCGTCCGCCCCCGCAGCACCAAGCCCGCGCCCGTGCAGGAAGGGCGGACCGGCGAGATCGTCCGCCTCCCGGCGCCGAAGGAACTGCTCGGCTCGCGAATCCGCCTCAAGGAGATGGTCCCGAGCACCGAGGAGCACGGGCTCCAGGACGCCGACAACGTCGTGGCCGTCGGTCGCGGAATCAAGAAGGGCGAGAACATTCCGCTGATCGAGCAGCTCGCCGAGACGCTCGACGCGGCCGTGGGGGCTTCCCGCGACGTCGTGGACCGCGGCTGGTTGAGTTACCCCCACCAGATCGGCCTGTCGGGCAAGACGGTGACCCCGAAGCTCTACATCGGTGTGGGCGTCAGCGGCAGCATCCAGCACCTCGCGGGTATGCAGACCTCGGAGAACATCCTCGCGATCAACTCCGACCCGGAGGCGCAGATCTTCCGCGTGGCCGATTTCGGCATCGTCGGAGACTTGTTCGAAGTGGTGCCGGTAGTCATCGAGAAGCTCAAACAGCAAACATCAAACAGCCAGTAGTCAAGCGCCCATAACAATGTGCGACAGGCGGGGAGTCGCCGTGGACAGCCAGAGACACGCATTCGATCTCGAAGCTCGAACGCTCCGGTTCGCCAGGCAGATTCGAGCCTTCGCCAGACATGCCCCGACACCGGGCCTTTTGGTGCTTGGTCGTTGGAATTTGGAGCTTTGCCGAAATGCCTGAATATGCAAAACTCAACCCGCAGATCGTCACGGAACTCCAGCAGATCGTGGGCGAGCGGTTTGTTCTCGCCGACGATCCCGAGAAGTTGGAGCCGTTCTCCCACGACGAGGTGGCCGAGGAGCAATACGCGCACATGCCCGAGTGCGTCGTCCGTCCGGAAACCACCGAACAGGTCGCGGCGATCATGAAGCTTGCCAACCGCGAGCGGATCCCCGTCACCCCGCGCGGCGCAGGCAGCGGGCTCTCCGGCGGGGCCGTACCGCTGTTCGGCGGGATCGTCCTGGCCACCGACCGGATGAACAAAATCCTCGACGTCGACCCGGACAACCTGATGC
>CAYTQL010000485.1:0-2037 GCA_964439555.1 uncultured Planctomycetaceae bacterium
GACTCGTCCGGTCGGATGACCGCCGCGAGGGTCTTCTCGCCCCCGCCGCCTTCGAGCGGCTGGACCGCCTCGGCGGAGAGGCGCCCGAGCTCGGCGGAGTCCACGCGGTAGAAGAGCGGCTCGGCGCCGGCGGCGCGAAGCTGGGCGACCTGTTCGAGGCGAAGGTCGCCCCAGATCGCCAGTTCCTCGACCTCGCGGTGGAGGCGGGCGAGTTTCGAGCGGCACTCGGCGCTGTCGCGTTGGATGTGGAGGGCTTCCTCGGCCGCGGCGCAGGGCTCGATGTCCGGGCGTTGCCCGGCCGGTTCGACGCCGCGGAGAATCTGCAGCGCCCGCGAGAGCCGGTCCAGATCGGCCGAGAGCTGCTCGTCCGGGACGGCGCTGCGGGGGTCGACCGGCTCGAGGTGCATCATCCCGAGCTTCCGGAGCGCCAGGAGCAGGGCGTCCCTCTCGGCCGCACGGGAGACGACGTACATCTTGGCCATGGGGACGATCATGCGCTTGCCTCCTCGAAGCCCGCGTCGGCGTCCTTTCCGCCGGCGGCGGATTCGACCATCTCCAGCTTGGTCTTGGCGATCTTGGCTCGTCCGACCGCGGCGGTCATCTCGTCGCCGAGGTGGATGCGGATGCGGCGGATGTTCTCGCGGGCGTCGGGAATCTTGACCTTCTCGAAGAGGTTGACGCGCTGGATGATCTTGGTCAGTTCGGCGTTGAGCAGTTCGTACTGCTCGCGGAGCACGTCGAGGCGGGCCTGGCGCCCGTTGAGGTCCTGGAGGTCGGCCAGGGCGGCGTCCACCCAGGGCGGGGTCGCGAAGAGGCTGTAGGTTGGTCGGGGGAACTCGGCGCCCTCGTAGACCGGCACGTTCACCCCGGCGATGTTCCGGCGGGTCACGCGGACCTCCTTGGGCTCGGCGAGCTTGGGGATGTCCAGCCCGGCGCGGTCGGCGAGGATCGCGTCGTACCGTTCGAACTTCTCGCGTGCGAGCTTCGCCTCGCGCTCGGCGTCGCGCCGCTTGCGGTTGACGTCCCGGATGGTCACCTGCAACTGCTGCTGCTTGAGCTTCAGCATCGGCAGGTACCGCTCGAAACGCTCCAGCGCATCACGCTGACGCTTGAGCTCGGGGCGGGTTAGTTTGAGTTTCTTGGCCATCGTTCAATTGCGAATTTCGTATTTCGAATTGCGAATTGCGGAGTCGCACTGCGTTCCATCTCTTCCGGAGCCGACATGCCCGGCGTACCGTATCACTCGAATCGCGAACGATCGAGTGCGTCGTTTCATGTCTATCGGCGTCATCACGCCTCCGTCGCTCACCGAGTCGGAAGGCGGCAATTGGCAATCAACTCCCTTCGGACGCCCCCGCCGTCTCCGCCTCGGCCTCGGCCTCGATCGGCTTCTCCGCCTCGATCTCCTCCGGCCAATGCTGTTCGATGACGCTTCTTCGGATTCCGGTCTCTTCGGGCTCGAAGCAGTCGGCGAGGATCTCCCAGCAGCGGTCGAGGGCGTCGAAGAGGGGGATGTTGACCTGGAGGTCCATGATCTCGTCCTCGAAGCGGTCGCCGTAGCGGAGGAGCTTGTTGTCCCAGGGGGACATCTCGAAGCCCATGTCGCGCTTCTCGCGGGACTCGACGCAGGTGGCGTAGAGCTGGATGCAGGCGTTCATGATCGCCCGGTGGTCGTCGCGCGTCTCGCCGTTGACCTGCTGCTTGAGACGCGAGAGCGACCCGAAGGGCTCGATTCGCCCGTTGCGGAGGTAGAACTGGCCCTCGGTGATGTAGCCGGTGTTGTCGGGCACCGGGTGGGTCACGTCGTCGCCGGGCATCGTCACGCAGGCCAGGAGGGTCATCGACCCGGCGCCGTCGAAGTCGACCGCCTTTTCGTAGCGCTTGGCGAGCTGGGTGTAGAGGTCGCCCGGGTAGCCGCGGTTGGAGGGGATCTGCTCCATCGTGATGGCGATCTCCTTCAGCGCGTCGGCGAAGGCGGTCATGTCCGTCAGCAGCACCAGTACCCGCTTGCCCTGGAGGGCGAACTGCTCCCCGACG
>CAYTQL010000486.1:0-2027 GCA_964439555.1 uncultured Planctomycetaceae bacterium
GCCCGACACCGAGGTGCGGCTCTCCTTCCGCGACCGGTACGAGCAGTTCACCGAGGAAGCCGCCAAGGGCCCGCACGCCAAGGTTGTGCTCGCCAGCTATTTCGGCGGTCCGGGTAGCGAGGAGTTCGTCGCCGCCGGGGGGCTGGCCGACGGGACCGTCGTCTGTTTCGGCAACACCACCGGACCCGAACCGCCCTCGCTGCCGCGCAAGGAGACGGTCCTCGGCAAGGGACGCCACCGCGGGCTCGAATCGCTCTCCAAAGGCCGCAAGGGACGCCGGGAAATCGCCCGAAAGAACCCGGACCTCGCGGGAATGATCGTCTACTTCTCGCCCGACGTCCTTCGACGCGGCTCCGGGCGAGCCGAAGGCGCGTCGGGGGATGCCGGGCAGGTTTTGCGGATGGTCCGCTTCGACTTCGGCGTCGCGAGCATCTCGACCGGCGCGGTGACCCCGGACGGCAAGTCGCTGATCGTCGGCGGACGGTGCGGGCCGGCGTTCGCCTCGGCCGTGAAGGATGCGGGGCGCAAGAAGTCCTGGGGCTCCGGCGGGGGGTACAGGTACGACGGCGTCCAGTGCAGCGGGGCCGTCTACGTGATGAAGACCGACGCGACGGGCTCGAAGATTCACTGGGTCTGGGTCCTCGAGGGGCTCAAGCAGGCGCCGTGGAAGTTCTGGGTCACGAACGCCGGGCAGGTCTACTTCCAGCTCGACGGCGTCAAGCGGATCGCCGCGGACGGCTCGAAGCTCACGGAGCTGACGGGCAAGGGGTACGGCGGAAAGGTCGGCCTGCGGGCGGTGAACCCGCGGACCGGGGCGTTCTTCATCGGCGGCGACCGCAACACCAACACCGGGCGCGAGCCGTGGCGTCAGCCTTTCTGCTACGGGTACACCCCGGAGGGCGAGAAAGTCTGGACGCTGTGGGAATGGCCGTCCCGGAACCTCCGCGACGGAAAGGGCAACGACGACGGGTTGGTGAGCGACTCGGCCGTGCGGTGCGGGGACTACGACCGCAACGGCGATCTGGTCGTCGGCGGCTGGAGCGACGGGGGCAACAGCATCTTCACCCGCCAGCCGACCGACGTGCACGAGCCGGCGAAGCCCGGCGGGCTGGGCATGAGCTCCTGGGGCATGAAGAACGCCAACTCGCTGGCGTACATCATGCGGATCGACGATGAGACGAAGAAGATGATCCAGTCGACGATGTGGCTGGCGTACGTCCCGCAGGAGTTCAACACGCCCAAGTACCGCGGGGCCCCGAATTTCGCCTCGCTGAAGGACCTCTGCGTGATGCCCACCGGCGAGGTCGCTTTCCACGGCGGCTGCGCCACCGGCGCCATCCAGACGCCCAACAGCTTCTACAAGTACGCCCGCGACGGCCAGAAGCACGGCGGACGGGTCGCGGGCCTTCTCTCGGCGGACCTCTCGGACATCCTCTTCAGCAGCTATTTCCCGGGCTGCCGGGGGCTGGCGATCGCCCCGGCCGGGCGGCGGCTGGTCGTGGTCTCCCGCAGCGACGGCGGCGGCGGGCACATGGGCCCGTCCCCGACGGTCAACGCCGTGCAGAAGGACAAGAAGGGCCCCTGGGACGCCCACGTGGTGGTCCTTCAGCTCCCCGGCGACACCCCGGCGCCCCGGCGCCCCGAAAGCCCAACCGGCGCCGCAGGGGCCGGGCCGAAGAAGGGGCTGCCGTGGTGACCTTCGTTTGCCGAGCGTAAGCTACGGGGTGCGGATCGCCGGCGCTCCTCCCGTCGCAGAAGCGGACGGTTCGGCGCCGCCGGGAAATCCGCAATTCGCAGTCCGCAATGAGCGCAAGCCTATTGCCCGTTCGGCCCCGGGGCGGGTACGCTCTTGGGGCGAGAGGGCTTCTCGAAAGCGAAAGGGTTGTCCATGGGCAGTGTGATCTGGATCGTCATCGGCCTCCTGGTGCTTACGGCGCTGGGGATGATCTTCGTCTACAACGCGCTGGTCTCGAAGCGCATCCGTTGCCGGGAGGCGTGGTCGCAGATCGACGTGCAGCTCAAGCGCC
>CAYTQL010000487.1:0-2014 GCA_964439555.1 uncultured Planctomycetaceae bacterium
GCCAGCAGGCCCGCCCGCCCTACTCGGTGCAGCAGATCGTGGACCTCTATACGCTGATGCACCGGCTGGACGGCGGGACGGGGTTGATCCGGCAGAGCGAGTTCTTCCTGTATTCGAAGAAGGACCGCGAGGCCGTCGACCGCTGCCGGGAACTGGGCTTCGACTATCCCGAGGTCACGGGTTGGATCCGCGCCGTCAAGGCCGATTTCAAGCTCGTGAAGGACATGAAGCTCGAGGAGACGGGCATCCTGACGAGTTGCAGCGACTATCACATCTTCCTGAAGCTCAATAAGTCGCGCAAGCAGGCGATGGACCAGTACCTCGACGTTGTCCGGGCCGCCCTGGACGAGGGCATCCGCCCGCGGTGCCACTTCGAGGACCTCACCCGCGCCGATTTCTACGGGTTCGTCGTTCCCTTCGCCATCGAGCTGATGAAGCTCCGCGAGCAGTACGGGATGGACGTGAAGATCCGCCTGTGCGACACGATGGGCTACGGCGTCCCCTGGCCTCAGGCGACGCTGCCCCGCTCGGTTCCCCGCCTGGTCCACGGGCTGGTTCACGAGGCCGGCGTCCCGGGCGAGCTGCTGGAGTGGCACGGGCACAACGACTTCCACAAGGTCGTGGTCAACCCCGCGACGGCGTGGCTGTACGGCTGCTCGGCCGCCAACTGCTCTCTGCTGGGCATCGGCGAACGGACGGGGAACACCCCGCTGGAGGCGATGGTCGTCGAGGTCGGGCAGATGCGCGGGATGGACCCGAAGGTCGATTACCGCGCCATCACCGACATCGCCCGGTACTACCAGTCCGAGCTGGGCGTGGAGATCGCCACGAACTTCCCGCTGGTCGGGCGGGATTTCAACACCACCCGCGCCGGCATCCACGCCGACGGGCTGCTGAAGAACGAGGAGATCTACTCCGCCTTCGACACCCACGCGATCCTCGACCGCCCCACGGGCGTGGCGATTACCGACAAGTCCGGGGCCGCGGGCATCAAGCACTGGATCGAGGCGCGCTACGACGTCTCGGTTGCCAAGGACGACGCCCGCCTGCTGAAAATCCGCGATCGCGTCGAGGAGCAGTACGACGCCGGGCGGACCACCGCCATCTCCGACGAGGAGATGCACCGGTGGTACAAGGAGGCCTTCGAGGCGTAAGCCCCGCAGGAACCTCAGGACGCATCGAGCATTTCACAGAACCCGGGCTCCCGGAGCCCGGGTTTTGTTTACCCCGAACGGAGCCGCCCGATGTTGCGAAGGTTTGTCGCCGCCGTCCTGTGTTCTGTCCTGTCGACCGCCTGCGGACCGGGGGAGAGTTCGCCCGCGCCGGAGCCCGCCGCGACCGGCGCGTCGGAGGAGACGGCGCAGATCGGGCACGGCGATTCGGCGGGGGGCGGGCAGAAGGCGACCCACTACGGTCGGCGGCTCGAGCCACCCGCAGGGCGGGTCCTGCACGGGATCGGCCAGCACAGGCGGGCCTTCGCCGAGTACTGGGAGGCGTTCCCCGACGCCCGCCCGGTCATCTATCACACTTACGCCGGCTTCGGCGCTCATCGGTTCGCCAAGCTGCGCGAGCAACTCGGCAAGTACGAGCCCTTTCTCATCCCGCAGATCGGCGTGGGCATGAGCCACAAGGGCAAGCCCTTCACCGAGGCGATCGCCGCGGGCAGATTCGACAAGCGGATCGACCGCATGTGCGAGGAACTCCGGAAGCTCGACCGGCCGGTTTTCCTGCGGCTCGGCTACGAGTTCAACGGAGAGTGGAACGCCTACGAGCCCGAAAGCTACGTCGCCGCGTGGCGGCGGGTGGTGGGCAAGATTCGAGCGGCCGGGCTGGACAACGTGGCGCTGGTCTGGTGCTACACCCCGGAGGGCGCGAAGCAGAACATCTGGGACTACTACCCGGGCGAGGACTACGTGGACTGGTACGCGATCGACCTGTTCTGCCCCGAGCACTTCATGACCGACCTGACGCACCAGTTCCTCGCCGCCGCGGCCGAGCGGGGTTTCCCGGTGAT
>CAYTQL010000488.1:0-2014 GCA_964439555.1 uncultured Planctomycetaceae bacterium
ATCTGGACCAGGTCAACGGCGAAGTCGATCGGCTCGTCGGGAAGGTCCAGGAGCATTACGGCCTGACGAAAGACGAAGCACGTCGTCAGGTGGACGAATGGCTCACTCGGCAGGAGACACAATCCTGATCGGTCCGCAGAGACCGTGGGTTGTCCGGGTTCACCGCCTGCCGCGCTTCGGTCGGGTGCGGAAACCTGCGTTGAGGTGAGCACAACCATGCGCGAAGCCCTGTCGATTCTCTTTCAGCAGACCAACCCGATCCTTCAGACGGTCCGGGAGGTGTGGCGGGGCTGGGCATCGGCTCGATCGCGGTAGGCTTCGCGTTCAAGGACATCTTCGAGAACTTCTTCGCCGGGGTCCTGCTGCTCTGGCGGTTCCCCTTCGAACGCGGCGACTTCATCGAATGCAACGACGTCATGGGCAAGGTCGAGAACATGACCGTTCGCAGCACGCTGCTGCGCGAGCCCTCCGGCGAGCTGATCGTCGTCCCCAACGCGACGCTCTACAAGAACCCCGTCTACATGCTGATCTACAGGTCTCCGCGCCGCCAGCAGGTGGTCACCGGCGTCGCTCTACGGCGAGGACGTCGACGCGGCGGGCATCGAAATCCCTTCCCCTACCGCACGCATACCTTCAAGGAGCCCCTCGCCGTGCGGCAACTGGCTTCCGACCCCGGCGCCGGAGACTCCCCCGACGCGCAGGACTGATCCGCTCAGGCGACGAAGTACACCACCGTCCCGCCCGCCAGCCACAGCAGCGCCGCGGAGCGGAGGATTTCCCCCAACCCACTCCCGTATAATGGCTTCCGGAAAGCGGCACTCATCTCGGAAGGTAGGCGCCCATGGTCGGAATCATCGGAATCATCGCACTGCTGACGGTCCTGGGGCTCTCGCTGTTCATCACCCGCCTTGCGGCGGTCGCTCTGACGATGACGGGGCTGTCGGGTCAGGCGGCCTCGTTCCAGGCGCGCTCGGCGTTCACGGGTACGGGGTTCACCACCTCCGAGAGCGAGAACGTCGTCAGTCACCCGGTCCGCCGGCGGATCATCATGCTGTTGATGATCGTCCGCAGCGCCGGTCTGGTGACGGTGATCATCTCGATCATCCTTTCCTTCATGGGCTCCGGGACCCCCGGGCAGCGGCTGATTCGTCTGGCGTGGCTGGTCGGCGGGGTCACGGTACTGCTGACGATCGCGCATCTGCCGGTGCTCAACCGCGCGACCGCCTGGCGGCCCGTATGGAGTCCGCCGGAAGAGCCCCTGATGCTCGCGGCGCCGCGACCGGGATGACCGCCGGCGGGCCTCTGCGCCGGTCCTTCCGGTTCGCTCGGGGGTTTCGTACACCAGTGCGGGACTACATTCATTCACTGAAGGGAGCGGAACCATGAACCCACGCCGACTGACGGGGATCGTACTGCTGATCGGCATCATCGCGGGCGTCGCCGGCGCCAAGGAGCCCTGGCCGAAGGACATCAAGGGTCACGAGCCGGTCAAGCCGGGCGAGCACCCGCGACTGCTGTTCCGCGAGAGCGACCTGCCCGCCCTCCGCGCGCGGGCGAAGACGGAGGAGGGTAAGGCGATCCTCAAGCGCCTCCGCGAGCTGCTCAACGGCGGCGACGGGACCACCATGCCCAAGCACATGGGCTCGACGACGCCGGCGGGGGCGAAGTTCGCCAACCCCATGGCCCCGGGCGGGACCTTCACCATCTCCCACGTCGCGGGCTACGGGCTGCTCTACCAGGTCACCGGCGACAAGAAATTCGCCGACCTCGGACGCAAGGCGATGGACGCCGCCCTGGTCGGGGCGCGGGGGAAGGACAACCGCTACTCCTTCAAGAACCCCAAGGGCGCCCTGCGGTCGGGCCCGTCGCTGGGCTGGTACGCCGTGGGATGGGACCTCTGCTACGACGGCTGGGACGCCGAATACCGCGCCAAGATCGCCGGCGAACTGGCCAACTACAACGAAGGACGCAACATGTCCCTCCCGGAGCTGGTCCGCGGCTCGCGCCACAACCC
>CAYTQL010000489.1:0-2013 GCA_964439555.1 uncultured Planctomycetaceae bacterium
GCTTCCCACAGCACGTCGGGGCTGACGTAGTTGAGCCCTTCGGCGATGACCGGCGCCATGGCCGCGGGATAGCTGACGTAGATTTCGCCCGCCGCGGCGCGCCCCACGGCGGCCTGCTCGCGGGCCCAGGCGTCGGCCCGGGTTTGCAGGTCGCGGGAGACCTCGTCGTCGTCGTCCGCGCCGTCGGGCGGGCGGGTCGCCGCCCCTTCGAGGCGTGCCTTCCGACGCTCGCGCTGGATGAACGCCTGCGCCAGTGCCTCGATTTCCTCGTTCGTCGGCGGACGGGTCGTCTTCAGCGGCTCGAGCAACGCCCGGTGCTGCTGGACGTAGTTGTCGATGAAGCTCCGGCAGAGGTTGAAGTACCGCCGCGTTTCGGGGACCGGGAAGGCGTTCTCGCCGGTCACCGCCTGGATCATCCGCTCGCGGTACGCCTCGGAGTAGTTCCACTCCAGCGACTGGGCCTTCACCGCGGCCGTCTGGGCGCGGACCTTCTCGACGTACTCCTTGAGCCGGGCGATCTTCTCGTCGTTCGCCTTGTCGCCCAGCGAGAGCTGCCGGAGGTCCGTGGCGATCTGCTTGCGCTGGGCGATCTGCTCCTCGACCTCGCCGGCCTTGCCGAAATAGAACACCGCTTCGACGGCGGCGACGACCACGAAGACCGCCACCAGCACCACGTAGAACAGATGTTCGCGGACGAAATTCATGCACCTCTCCCGGCGCTAGCGGTTCTTGATGCCCTCGACCTCGGGCACTTCCACGTTCCCGTCTTCCTCGATCGCCACCAGAAGACCGATCCGGAAGCGGGTGTCCCCGGCGCGGTCGTCCTCCGGAAACAGCAAGTCGGGGCCTGTGGCGCCCGCCTCGGCGGTCTCCCGCGTGTAGGCGATGTCCCGCACCGACAACGCGTCGTACTTCTCGCCCACCCGACCGGCCGCGTCAATCAGCGGGTCGCGCAGCAGACGTTCGGCGCGGTTGGCCGGCAACGGCGTCCACCCGCGGAGCACGATCCAGTATCCGCGACGCTGTTCGCCCAGTTCGGCCGGGCTCTTGACGCCGGTGAGCCGCTCCAGCGCGCTGGTGGTGGTCACGTCCGAGAGGTACTCGGGGGTCATCTGGTCGACCACCATCAACTGTCGTCCCGAACGCGGCAGGGCCCGGAGCTGCTGGATCGCCTTCAACCGCACCTCGTCCGTTTCCGCCCCGGCGTACGCCCGGAGGAGTTGCTGGTGCGTGGACCCGCGGGTTGCCTCGAGCATCAGGTCCGAAAGCATCGCCTCGGTGTCCGGCCAGAAGTTCCGGTAGGCGAACAGGTCGGCGTAGAAGCCGATCTGCTCCAACTCGTCGCTGCCGCGCCCGCGGACGCGGTTGTAGGCGTTGACCTTCTGCTGCATCTCTTCGATCGCTTGCTCGGCCTGGTCCAGATCCCGCCCGGGGGCGAGGGCCTCGGCGTCCATGAAGGCCCGCGCCAGCGGCATGGCCAGGGCGAGCAGCACCACCGCCGCCGCGGCGGCGAACCACCCGCGCTTGCGCGCCCAGCGGCGGCGCGAGACGATCTCGGCGGGCAGCAGGTTCGTCGAGACCGCGCTCTGGTCGAGCCCCTGGATCGCCAGCCCGTAGGCGACGCCGAAGGTCGGGACGTTCTCCTGGAACTTCGGGGTGTTGACCTCCCGCCCCGCCGAGAGCTGGTGGTAGCTGTCCACCCGAGTGGTGGGGATGTTGAGATTCTGCTCGAGGTACTTCTGGAGCCCGGGCAGGCGGAAGCCGTTGCCCATGCCCAGGAGCTTCTTGAAGCGGGTCTCGCGGTGCAGCGAGGTGTAGTACCCGATCGACCGCTGAATCTCCTGGGCGAGGTCGGCGAAGACCGGGCGCATCGCCTGAAAGACCTGGCGGGCGTACTTGTGGGTCGCGGCGGTTCGTTTGAGCTTCTCGGCCTTGGCGAAGCTGAGCTTGAACCCGCGGACCAGGGCCTCGGTGAAGTTGTTCCCGCCGATGTGGACGTTACGGGTCCAGATG
>CAYTQL010000490.1:0-2012 GCA_964439555.1 uncultured Planctomycetaceae bacterium
GCCCACAGCGTCGAGGCCATGAGGAAGAAGGGTGTCCCGTCGGCGTGCTCGAAGCGTCCTTCGCGGTCGGCGGTCGCGCCGGTGTAGGCGCCCTTGACGTGCCCGAACAGTTCATCCTCCAGCAGCGTCTCGCTGAGCCCGGCGCAGTTGATCGCCACGAAACGGCTTTCGCTGCGGCGCGAGTTTCGGTGGATCGCCCCGGCCAGCAGCTCCTTGCCTGTCCCGCTCTCGCCGAGGATGAGTACCGGGATGTTCGAGGGCGCCACGCGGCGGACGGTGTCGAGGACCTTGAGCATCGCGGGGCTCTGCCCGACGATGTTCTCGAAGCCGTATTTCTCGTCGAGCCGGTCCTTCAGTTCGCGGATGGTCCGCCGCTGGGCGGTGTGTTCGGCGGCGCGGGCGACGACGGTCCGCAGTTCGTCGATGTCCAGGGGCTTCTCGATGTAATCGAACGCGCCTTCCTGAAGGGCCCGGCGGCAGGTGCCGACCGTGCTGTGGGCGGTGACCAGGATGACCTTGACCCCCGGGGCCTTGCGGTTGGCGGCGTCCAGGACGCCGAGCCCGTCGATCTGCCCGCCAAGCTTCAGGTCGGTAACGATGATGTCCAGAGGCTGGGCGCCAATACGCGCGACGCCCGTTTCGCCGTCGTAGACGGTGTCCACCTCGTGCCCGGCGCGGCGCAGGCCCTCGCTGATCGCCTCGGCGTGCGCCTCTTCGTCCTCGACGACCAGCACGCGGGCGCTGATCTGTTCCAGTTCCTTCAGTGCCATGGGCACAAGCTACCGGGTGGTCGCGGACGGAGCAAGCCCGGCGGCGCTGCGACCTCCGCCGCAGCGCGGTATGCTCTCTGCACCGCCGGCGAGCGCGGAGGCAAACGGGAGAGGCCGTGGACCGGGAGCGTCTCATTCATATCGGATACGCCATCGTGGCGGTGGCGTCCCTGGCGCTGCCGGTGGCGGTCACGCGGTTCACGCTCTCCGGCGAGACGTTCGCCCTGCAAATCATCGGCGTGGACGTGGGGTTCTTCGGGGGCCTGGTGGCGGGGGCGGCGTTGCATCGCCGGGGTCGCGAGGTCCGGCAGGTGGCCCAGCTTCTCACGGCCGCGTTGGGGGTCTTCGCGGTGAACCTGGTCGGGGCGCAGGTCCTCGATGACGACCTGACGCTGAGGGAGGCGCTGCAGGCGGGGCGACTCAGGGCGTCGGTCCAGCGGTTCGAACGCCGCGAGCACGAGGGCGCCGAACTGCTCTTCTACCGCCTCGACGCAGCCCAGCGGCTCATCCGTCGGGCCAACGCCGGTCGGCTCTCCCGGCCGGGCGCGCCCCCGCCGCTTCAGAACGTGCCGAAATGGTGGCGACCGGCCCGGGAGCTGTCCGGGCCCTTCCGGTATCCGGCGAAGTGGCGCTGCTATCTGTGGCACGACGGGGACCGGACGGCGTACATCCTGCTGGTCCGCCCTCGCCCGTGACGGGTTACTCCGCGTCGGGAGGCCCCCGCAGAAGACGGATGCGATCGTGCAGAACCCGCGCGACCCACCGATTGCCCTCGGCGCTGTAGTGCCCGGCTGCGTCGGTCCAGTCCAGGTGCCCGCGGGGGATGAACAGCGCCTCCACCCGCCCCCGGGAGACGCGGCGCAGGTCCGGGACGAGGTCCACGAAGCGAACCCCCGCCGAACTGAGCGACCGGGACAACGCGATGCGGAGCTGGGCAGAGTTGGCGGTCTCGAAGTCGTTGCGGGCGGGGAGGTAGACTACGACGAATTCCCGCCCGGCGGCGGTGTGAAGGTCCCGCAGATGCGCCATCGCCTCGAGCGCCCGTTGGAAGGCCTCATCGGTGCTGAGCACCGCCCGTTGGGGGCGTTCCTCCTCGTCGCCCGGGTTCAGCCCGAACAGGCGGAGCGCCAGCTCCACGCTTCGGAGGCGCTTCAGTTCCCGTCCGACCGCCGCCAGGACGCCGACCGACCAGCCGGGGTCCTCCAGCGGGACCCCCGCGGCTGCGGGGACGCCGCCCTCGAG
>CAYTQL010000491.1:0-2002 GCA_964439555.1 uncultured Planctomycetaceae bacterium
GCCGTGGTCCACGTGCGCAATGATCGCGACGTTGCGAATCTGCTCAGCCATGCCTGAAATCTCGGGAAAGGGAAAGAATCGCAGATCATAGCGACCGCCCGCACCGCAATCCAATGCCCGGCAAGCCCCGCGACGGCCCATCCTCGGGCCCTGGCGAGCTTGCCCAAATATCCTGTCTTCCCGACATTCCCGCCACGACGCTTGTATGCGCGCCGAAGCGTCGCTGTCACCCCCCCTCCCCCTGCAACGATTCCAATCCGCGCAAGTGACTTTAGTTTCGGGGGTTGCGGCTGTCACCCCCTCTGTCACCCCCGTGTCGGGGTGACAAGTTCCAGTGCTATCTCTACCTGTCATTCAAACCGCCGTCGGTTGGGTTCATGCCGCCTCCAATAGTGGGGCGGACGCCGCGGTTGCGCGCGCCGTGGTGTCGCGTTCCCCGCCATTGCGGTAGACCGATCCTTCGCAAGTGACGACATTTCAGGGACTTGGGCCGCCTCTCATTTTTTCTGAACGTGAGGGGCGAATCCGACGTTCCGCTGGTTCACCCGTGCGCATCAACGCGTCGTTTCCGGGGAGGTCGGGGGATCGGTTGCAGTAAGGAAGGCGCGAGAAGGATGTCGGGCAATGCGCCCGACGGTGGGGTAAAATCGCAATTCGTGAAGCGCGCCTTGATTCGACTCAGAAGCAAGCCGCGTCCCCTGCCGGCTGGGATGGCGGCCTATTTCGCGGTCTGCGTGACCATCGCCCTCCTGACGGACAAGTTTCCGCTCCTGGGCAAGGCGGAGTTCCGTTGGATCTCTCGCGCCACTGATCCGCACGATTTCTGGTCTCACATCAGATTCAGTCTGTCCATCGTCACGGTTGGGTTGATCCTCGCGTTTTACGACGTGCCGACCCTCCAGGTCTGGTGGGGCAGGCTGATACATCGCGGCAGCCAGGCCGTGGTGCCGACCTGGGTTGGAATCATCGTGGTGATCCTCGTGGGCCTCACCGTGGCCTGGGGCCTTTCGGCGCTGCTGGAGGCATACTGATGACAAGCCCGAGCGGGCCCGGCGGAAGGCGGGTCGCTGACCTGCTCTAAGGAAAGGCGCCCGGTCGGGGGACCGGGCGCCTGCTTGATGCTTGAGGATCGCGAACCTGGGTTTACGCCCGGGAAGTGCGGCGGCGGAGCAGCGCGACGCCGCTGAGGGCGAGCAGCGTCACCCCGGTCGTCGGCGAGGGGACGGCCGTGGCGTCGACGCGGCCCTGGCCGGCCGTGGCGCCGGTCGTGTCGATCGTGGTCAGACCGGCGTCGATCGCCGCCTGCGCCAGCTCCGGCGAGACGAGCAGGTCGCCCTCGATCACCAGCGAGCTGAACGAGGCGTCGAGCGTGCTCGGGCTGGCCAGATCGAACGCGGGGATCATCAGCCCGACGTTCGACTCGACGAAGAACCCGCTGGCGGCGCCGCCGAGCGTGCCGACCCGGTTGGCGTCAAAGCCGATCGTGAAGTCGCCGGCCTCCAGCGCATCGTTGTTGAACCGGACCACGCCGACGTGCTCGATCACGCCGCTGAACGTGTTGAGGAAGTCCGCCGGCTCATAGCTGAACGTGGTCGGCGGCGTGTCGGTGCGGGCGCTGATCGGGAACGCCACCGAGTCGCCGCCCAGGTTGCCGGGCGCGATCACGTCCTCGGAAACGCTGGAGATGCTCAACCCCGCCAGACTCAACGCGTCCGGATCGAGCAGCACGCTCGTCTGCCCGCCGATCACCTCCGCGGTCTGCGCCTGCGACACGCCGACTACGCCAAAGCTCAAACCGACCGCGATCACGGTCAACCACAGATACTTCACAGCCATCATTTCTGACCATCCCTTCGAAACCGAACTGTCCGACCCGTCCGAATGAACGCTACCACAGTTCGGGCGACGGAAAAGTGAAATTGCGAAGAATCCGCGATTCACGCCACATTTTCGGCCGTCGACGCCACCACGCGGCGCGCGCGCCCCCTGTCGGTCCGTCGCG
>CAYTQL010000492.1:0-2001 GCA_964439555.1 uncultured Planctomycetaceae bacterium
GATGCACCGGCCGCGCGGGCCGAGGTGGAGCGCCGCCAGCGGATTCTCGAAGGCCGCGAACTGGCCGAACTCGTCCGCAGCCTGATCGACGAGGCGATTTCCGACGGCGTCCCGGGCTATCTCGACGGACGCTTCGCCAAACGGGCCATCGCGGAGTGGGCGCGGCAGAACCTGCAAATCCAGATCGACGAGTCCCAGGTCCGCGCCCAGGGCCCCGAGGACTTCGACAGCCTGGAAGACCAGCTCCGCGCCCGCGCCAAGGACGAGGCGGCCGGGACGATCTCCATGACCCTCGGCGAGTACATGGACGCCGACATCCCGCGGAAGGAATGGGACCTGCGGGGCCTGAGCGGGTGGGCGATGAGCCGTTTCAACGTGAACCTCTCGCAGAACCAGCTCCGCAAGCTCGAGCCCCAGGAGGTCGAGGAGCAACTCACCTCCGCCGCGTGCGAACGCATCGACGAGGTCGACCTCACCCCGCTGGGCTACTACCTCGAGCCCGGGTACGCCCAGCGGTCGCTGGCCGACTGGGCCGCCAACAAGTTCGACATCCAGGTGGACCCCGAGGAACTGATGGACCGCTCGGTCGAGGATGTCGAAAACCTGCTCCGCGAGAAGGTCGAGGACGCCTATCGCCGGCGCGAGGTAGAGTACCCCGTGGAGTTTGCCGTGGAGCGCACCGTCGGGGAGGCGGGCACCGAGAACGTCTACGCCGTCCAGGCCCTCGTCGACTGGGCCAACCGCAAGTACGCGATGGACCTGACGCCCGAGGACGTCCGCGAGAAGAGGCTCTCGGAGGTCTCCGAACGCCTGCTGGGCGAATCCCGCCGGTGGTTGCGGGACGGTCGGCTGGAGGAAGCCGTCCGCGAGTTCGCCGAGGGCAACGGCAACCCCGCCGCGGCCGTGGCGTTCGCCCGCGAGCGGTTCGATACGCAGCTCAGCGAAGAGGACTTCGCCGACGGCGTCGAACCGGTGCTGCTGGACGCCGGACGGAAGTTCCTCCGCCGCGAGATGACCGAGCTCGAGCGGTTCGTCCTCCTCCAGATTTACGACAGCACGTGGAAAGATCACCTGCTGGCGATGGACCACCTCAAGCACGGGATCGGGCTGCGAAGCTTCGCCGAGCAGGACCCGCGCGTCGCCTACAAGCGCGAGGGGGCCCAGCTCTACCTCGAGATGTGGTCCGCCATCCGGGACAAGGTCACGGACATGATCTTCCGCGTGCGCCTGACCGGCGAGACCGAGGTCCGCGACGTCTACCAGGTCTCGGACATGGTCCACGAGCAGCTCTCGGGATACGATCATCTCGCCCAGGACATGGCCGATCAGGCCGCCGCGGCCGAGCCGCAGAAGATCCAGACCATCGTCCGCGACATGCCCAAGGTCGGGCGGAACGACCCCTGTCCCTGCGGCTCGGGCAAGAAGTACAAGAAATGCTGCGGCAAGGTGGCGTAGCCTCCGGGGCGACAGGCCGAGGAGACCGACATGGCCAAGGACAAGATCTCGCAGCGGTACGACAGCAAGAAACGCAAGGGACTGCTCGGGCGGCTTTCCCGGAAGAACGTCGACCCGGACCTGCTCGACGAAGAGGAGCGCATCCTCGCCGAGACCAAGCCCGTGGACCCCATCCGCAAGAAGGACGGAGAGCCCGGCCGGAACGACCCCTGCCCCTGCGGGTCCGGCAAGAAGTATAAGAAGTGCTGCGCGGGGAAGTAGGGCGCGACGCGTTCGGCCGCAGAGGTCGTGGAGCCCGCGGGCGGCAGCCTGGGGTCACTCGCCGCCCGTCGTCCGCCCCGGAGGGGCGGCGGGTCATAGCCGGCGGCGCAGCCGCCGACCTCTCGCCTACGGCGCCCCAGCCGACCGCACGCCATGATCCGATCGGCGATCCGCTCCGTTGATGATCCGTTCCGAGCCGTCGTAGAATGGCGGTCGTCATCCCTCCATACGGGCGGCGGGTGGTCCAGAAAACCCAACTTTGAAAGGGGCAGCAATGAAGCGATG
>CAYTQL010000493.1:0-1991 GCA_964439555.1 uncultured Planctomycetaceae bacterium
GAGGTGGAGAGTTTCTCCAGCCCGTCTTCGAGGGGGAAGACCTCGTCGACGATGATGTTCGGACGCTCGCGCGAGCGGTCCACGCAGCCGCGGAGGAAGACCATCGCCTCCTCGCTGAGCAGATGTCCGTATTCCTCAAAGGCGTTGGGGAAGATCACCGCGTCGGATTTGCCCGAGGTGTCTTCGACCGTGAGCATCGCCATTCGTCGCCCGGTCTTCTTGGTGGCGGTGCGGCGGACCTGGGCGATCATGCACCCCAGCGTCACCGGTGTGCGGTCGCCGTAGTTTTCGAGCCTGGCGAGGCGGAAGTTGCCCGGCTGGGACAGCGCCGCCAGCTCCCGCGCGTGCCTGGTCAGCGGGTGGGAGGTGATGTAGAACCCGAGGGTTTCCTTCTCGGCGGCGAGGAGCTGGGATTCCGGCCAGGGGGGCACGTTGGGGAACTCCGGCGTCTCGGGCTCACCGAGGAGTCCGCCGTCGCCGAAGAAGCTCATCTGCCCGCTCTTGCGGTCGTCGTCGGCGAGATTGCCCAGGTCGATGGCGGTGTCCACCGCGGCGATCATCGCCGCGCGGGACGCCCCGAGCGAATCGAAGGCGCCGCACTTGATCAGCGCCTCGATGGCCGAGCGGTTCACGCAGCGCAGGTCCACGTTCTCGCAGAAGTGGAACAGGTCGCGGAAGCCCCCGTCGAGCTTCTCCCGCGCCTCGACGATGGTGTCCACGGCCTTGTCGCCGAGGCCCTTGACGGCGGCGAGCCCGAAGCGGACGCGGTCGCCGTCCACGGCGAAATCGTGTCCGCAGGCGTTGACGTCGGGCGGGGCGATGGTGATGCCCAGGCGGCTCGCTTCCTCCATGTACTGGACGACCTTGTCGCTGTCGCCGCATTCGAAGGTCAGCGTCGCCGCGAGGAACTCCCGCGGGTAGTAGCATTTGAAGTACGCGCTCTGGTAGGCGACGATCGCGTAGCGGGTGGAGTGGGCCTTGTTGAACCCGTACTCGGCGAATTTCAGGATCAGCTCGAACAGCTCGTTCGCCTGGTTCTGGTCGATTCCGTTGGCCCGGGCGCCCTCCATGAAGTTGGGGCGCTCGGCGGTGATGACGTCCCCGTGCTTCTTGCTGATCGCCTTGATCAGCGTCAACGCACGGTTCAGCGGGAGCTGCCCGAGGCGATTGAGCACCTGCATGACCTGCTCCTGGTAGGCCATGATCCCGTAGGTCTCGGCGAGGATGTCGTCGACCAGTTCGTGGACCGAGGGGACCTGCTCGGTTCCGAACTTGCGGGCGCAGTAGGTGGGAATCAGCTCCATCGGGCCCGGGCGGTACATGGCGTTGGCGGCGATGAGTTCCTCGATCTTCGCCGGGCGCATCTGCATGAGGACGTTCTTCATCCCGTCGGACTCGAACTGGAAGACCCCGTCGGTCCGCCCCTCCTGGAAGAGCCCGAAGACCTTCGGGTCGTCCAGCGGGAGCGTCTCGGGGTCGATGTCCGTGCCGGTGCGGTCCCGCACGAGTTCGCGGCAGCGCTGGATGATCGTCAGCGTCCGGAGCCCGAGGAAGTCCATCTTCATCATCCCGGCGAGGTCGCAGGTGGGTCCGTCCCACTGCGTGATGGCGCCCTCGGCGTCGCCCTGGGTGCACAGGGGGATGAAGTTCTCCAGCGGCTCGTCGCAGATGATCACCCCGGCGGCGTGGACGCCACTGTGCCGGGCGAGCCCCTCGAGGGTGCGGGCGTGGTCGATGACCTGGTGGACCCGCTCATCGGCGTCGTAGAGCCGCTGCAGGTCGGGCTCCTCCTCCAACGCGTTGTCCAGCGTGACCTTCGGGCCCTCGGGCACCAGCTTGGCGATCGGGTCGGTCTCGGCGGGACTCAGCCCCATCGCCCGGGCGACGTCCCGGATCGCCGCCCGGGCCTTGAGCGTCCCGTAGGTGATGATCTGGGCGACGTGGCCGTACTTCTCGCGGACGTAGCGAATGACCTCCGCCCGGCCTTCCTG
>CAYTQL010000494.1:0-1964 GCA_964439555.1 uncultured Planctomycetaceae bacterium
GTATGCGCCGCGGCCGCGGCGCAGCGGGCGGAGAAAGCCGAAACGTCTGACGTGGAGGCGGAGACGCAACGCCTCCGAACCCTCCTCGGCGAGAAGGTCCTTTCGAAAGTCGAGTTCACCCATACCGAGTTGGGCAGCGTGATCGACTTCTTCCGGGAGACGCTGGGCGGGAACATCTACGTCAACTGGCGGGCTCTGGAGAACCTGGGGATCGACAAGACCGCACTCGTCACCGTCAAGTTGGGCAAGGTGACGGTGGAGCGGGCGTTGAACATGGTCCTGCGCGACGTGGGCGCCAACGAGGTCGATTACATCATCGACAAGGGCGTCTTGGTCATCTCGACGAAGGACGTGCTGGAAGGCAAGACGCTCGTGCGCATCTACCCGGCCGCCGACCTGCTTTGCCGCACGCGCCGGGCGTTCACGGTCAGCGGCGGCGTGCCGTGGCGGCGGACGAACTTCTTGCCGACCGAGCGGCCGGAAGCGACATCGGGGGGCGGCGGGCTCTTCGGCGACGACGATGACGACGAGCTGGAAGGCGGCGTCGCCCGCACCGACGAAGCCGCCGAGCAGATCGTTCGCCTCATCACCGAGACCGTGGACCCGGACTCCTGGCGACCGAGGGGGACTGTCGGCAGCATCCGGATTCTCGGCACGAGTTTGGTCGTCCAGCAGAACCACAAGAACCACCAGCGGGTCGCCGAGCTGCTGGAGATGCTGCGAAAGGAACGCGAGAGCCGGCGGATGCGGATCGGCGCCGCGGTCGTGCGGCTGAAGAACGAGGGGGCCGCCAAGGTCCTCGGCGAGCTGCTGGGCAAGGAAGGCGACCCGGAAACATCGCTCCAGGCGGGCGCCGAGCGCGGCGAATGGACGCTCGACCGTTGCAAGACCGAGGACATCGCCGTCGGTGAGACGCTCCGGGCGACGCAGATGTACATTCGCGAGGTCGTCGGGTTGGACCCCGTCGTCGACAAGGAGGAGGTCACCGAGGAACAGGAGGGCGAGGAAGGCCCGACCCGTACGGTGGTGACCTACGGCAGCACCATCCTCGACCACGTCACGCGGACCGGCTACGAGCTGGCGGTGGTCCCGCTGAGCCGCGATGCGAAGGGCGCGTCGTTCTCGGTTGCCCTGGGCAGCGGCTGGGTCGGCAAGGACGACAACGTCCGGGACGATCGCCCGCAGAAGAACGCCGGCGTCGAGCGGCGGCACACCAGCTTCGACTTCTCGCTCAAGCCGGGCGAGGCGAAGCGATTCCGCGTTCTGCCGGCCGAGGCGAAAGGCGGGCAGGTACACCTGGTCGTCTGGCTGCCGAAGTAAGGTGATTCCGCGCGGGCCGCGGCGGCCCGCCACCCCGGCGCAAAGCACGCCCCCGGCGGGAGGTCCCGTCGGGGGCGTGTTCGTTTTGCGGCCGGTTCGGCAGGGCCGGTTGCGGTCGCGGTCCTGTCCGACTACTCCTCGGCCTGCTCGCCATTGCCGCCGGCGCCCGCGTACTGCATCTCCGACATCTGCTTGTAGAGACGCCAGCGGTTGCGGCAGTCCTGGGAGGCGAGCTTGCAGAGCTCCTTGGCTTCCTCGGGCTTGAACTTGGTGAGCATCTTGTAGCGGTTCTCCGCGTAGGCGTACTCGGAGAAGTCGATGCTCGGCTCCTTGGAGTCCAACTGGAGCGGGTTCTTGCCTTGATCGGCGAGGCGCGGGTCGTAGCGGTAGAGCGGCCAGAAGCCCGAGTTCACCGCCGCCTTCTGCTGCGTGAAGCCCGTGGTCATGTTGATCCCGTGGGCGATGCAGTGGGAGTAGGCGAGGATGAGGCTGGGGCCGGGGTAGCTCTCGGCCTCGAGGAAGGCCCGGACGGTCTGGGCGTCGGAGGCGCCCATAGAGTCCTGGGCGACGTAGATGTTGCTGTAGGTCATGGCGATCATGCCCAGGTCCTTCTTGGGCAGGGGCTTTTCGCCGGCGGCGAACTT
>CAYTQL010000495.1:0-1954 GCA_964439555.1 uncultured Planctomycetaceae bacterium
TAGCCCCCGTTCCACGGCGGCGGGGTCCAGCGTGATTACGTCCGGGTCGGCGAAGCCCAGGGCCTTGCCCAGTTTGTTTGTCAGCAGGTCGTCGATCAGGCGAACCTGGGCGCGGACCACTTCAACCGGCGTGTAGTACGCCCCGGCGTCCTTGCGCAGCTTCGGGTCGTAGGCGGCCAGGAAGTCTTCGTAGAAGAAAAGCCACGGGTCCTTCTTTCCGTCGGCGGCCTTCAGGACGCCTTGCGGCACTTCGCCGACAACGCGAATCAGCAGGTTCAGTGAAGCGGAGATTTCGGCCTGGGCGTTGGGGTCGGTGAGCACTTGCAAGGCGCGGGAAAGCAAGCTGTGCCCGGCGGCCAGGGCCTTTTCGGCGCTGGGAAGGTCCAGCGGGTCCGCGCCTTCGCTTCGTGCCAGCAGCAAGGCGAAGGTCACGGTCTGCGCGTAGGCGTCGGCGAATTGCTCGTCGCCGGCGTCGGGGAACAGCAGTTGCCGCCAGTCCTTCGCCAGTTGCACAAGGGGCGATTGCGGGTCTTTCAGGGCGTCGGTCACGTCGTCGCGGAGCATCCGGCACAGCGGGGCGAGCAGGTCGGCCAGGTCCTTGACGTTCTTCGGGATGATCGGTTGCCAGGACAGGAAATCGGTCAGCAGCCCCAGCAAGGCGGCCGCGTCGTCCTCGCCCACGGCCTTCTTGCCGTCACTCGCCACGTCGCCGGACAGCCGGACAACGGGGCGTGCGGCTTCGCCGTTTCGATATAGGCCCCAGTCGTTGCCGTCACAGTAGAGAAGGTTCGGGATCGCCTGGAATCGCTTCCACTGCCTGGCGGGGTGTCCGGTGAAGCGGCTGGGGTTCGCCCCCAGCCCGGGCTTCTTCAATTCAACGTAGCCGGCCAGCAGCTTCGCGGCGTGTACGGCGTAGTCGGGCTTGCCCAGGCGGCCGGCCAGGCGGGTTTCGCCGGCACAGACCACTTTGAGCGCCAGCGCCTTGCCGACTTCCCCCATGAACACTTCAAACGGCCCGCGCAATTGGTCTTCCGGTTCGCCTGCGGTCAAGGTGTTCATCTTGGCCGTTACGGCGTCGGCAAACTTTCGCAAGGCGGGCAGTATCGCTTTATCGTCGGGCATGGCGGAAGGTTACTCCGTTTGGGGTCGGGCGTCAATTTGACGCTTCCGGCCGGTTCTGGCCTTGCCGCGCCGGGGCTTGCTCTGGCCACGGGCGGCGGGTTTTCGGTCGCGGAGCGCATTGCCGAGGGGCCGGAACTGACCGACGAGGACCGCGAGAAACTCCGCGACGCCGCCCGCATCCACTACGAGCGATTCGCACTGTAGAAGGAGTCATCGGCCATGAGGCAGACGCGAGCAACCTGGGCAATCGTCGCGGCGGTGGCGGTCGTCGTCGCCGCGGTGGTGGTCTTCGGCGTGGTCCGCACCTACATGCACGGGCCCGGCGGGCATCAAGAGCACGAGGGGCACAGCCACAACGGCGGGGCGCCCCGCAAGGGCGGACAGGACGCCGGGCGGGAGCTGTCCGGCGAACTGATCGACGGCGTCCGGGTGGTGGAGATGACGGCCGAGCGCTACAAGTTCACGCCCGACCCGGTGAGGGTCCGCGCCGGGACGCCGGTCCGCTTGGAGGTCACCAGCACGGACGTCACCCACGGGATCGGCATCCCGGAATTCGAGGTCAACCGCACCCTCCGGGCCGAGGAGCCGGTGACCATCGAGTTCACCCCCGAAGCGCCGGGCGAGTATCCCGTCCATTGCTCGGTCTACTGCGGGCCCGGGCACGGCGGGATGGAAGGGACGCTGATCGTCCTGGAGGCCGAGTAACGCCGCAGGGACGGTCCCGGCCCGGCAGCTACCCGCCGTTGAGGTGGGTTTTTAGGAACTGCCCGGTGTAGGACTTCTTGTTCTCGGCGACCTTCTCGGGGGTCCCCTCGGCGAGGATCCGTCCCCC
>CAYTQL010000496.1:0-1941 GCA_964439555.1 uncultured Planctomycetaceae bacterium
CGCCCAGGACATTGCCTTCGGGGTCCCGCAGAGGAATGCGGTGGACGTGCTCGAGCCCGCTGGCGTGGTCGTAGACCTCGGAGACCTTGTTGTCTGCGGGCTCGTCGGCGGACACCCCGGCCGCGACGGTCACGAGCATGAGGCACGAATACCGAATCAAGCTCGAAGCTCGAAGCACGGAACAGGTCATCGCCGGGCCCTCAGGGTTCGCAGGTGTCGGGTCATTCGTCCTTCGTGTTCCGTGCTCGATTCGTCATCCGGCTCCGGGCGCCGGGGCCCCGGGTTCGGCTCGCGGTTCGGGCGTTCACACCTCGAACTCGCCCTCGCCGAATTCCAGCGTCTTCTTCGCGGCGACGGCGTCGTTGACGCGGAGGACCGCCACGGCGGTTTCGTACCCGATCTCGGCGGGACAGTTGAGTTTTTTCTTGTCGCCGGCGCGGACGGCGTCGAAGAAGTTCTGGAGGTGCGGGCGATGGTAGGCCTGCTCGACCGCCACGGGCAGCATCCATGTCGCCGGGGCGGGCGAGGGTCCGTACATGCTGAGGATCTTGCTGTGCATGTCGTCGCCGCCGGAGACGGTTTCGGTCTCCTTCGCTTTCATCTCCAGCAGGTAGCCTTTGTCCTTCCACTTGTCCCACGGGTGGGGGTTGGCGGCGAGGCGCCCCTCGGAGTAGACGCGGCACTTGGCGGGGGACTCGGACATCTGGAGCGTCCCGTCGATGCCCATGAAGCTCTCGAAGTACCCGCGGGCGCTGGTGGTGGTGAGCACCTGGTAGTACGCCCGGGCGACGCCCTCGGGGGTCTCGTACTCGTAGAGGGTCATCACGTTGTCGTACCACTCGTGATTGTCGTAGTAGTTCACCCCGCCCGAGGCCTGGACGGTCCTGGGGTTGGTCCCGAAGAACCAGGAGAAGACGTCGATCTGGTGGGAGCCGAGGTCCACGATCGGCCCGCCGCCGTATTTCTTGTACCACCGCCAGTTGCGGAACTCGTGCATGTTGGCGTACCCGTACTTCTTAAGGGTCGCCGGGTCGATCTCCTTGCCCTTCGGCCACTTCTCGTCCGGGCGGACGCCGCGGTTCCACTGCCCGTAGGCGTGGGTGACGCGCCCCAGCAGCTTCGCCTCCCGCAGCAGCTTGTCGTGCGCGTGGAGGTAGCGGGGGTTGGAGCGCCGCTGGTGCCCGATCTGGAGCAGCTTGCCGCTCTTGCGCTGGGCGGCGACCATCTTCCGCGCCTCGGCGAGGTCGTGGGACATTTCCTTCTCGCAGTAGACGTCCAGCCCCGCCTCGAGGCAGGCGATGGTGTGTTCGGCATGCATCCAGTCCGGCGTGGCGATGAGCACCGCGTCGAGGTCCTCCTCCTTCGCCAGCATCTCGCGGTAGTCGGTGTAGACCTTGCAGGGGTCCTTGCCCGCGCGGCGCTGGTAGGCGTCGATCAGGCGCGACCCGTACTGCTGCGAAAAGCCCCAGATGTCGCAGACCGCCTTGAAGGTCAGCCCCTTCATCTTCAGGCAGTTGGTCAGCAGCACGCGCCCCTGCGTACCCGCCCCGATGAGGGCGAGGTTCAACTCGGCGGGGTTCTTGTCCTCGTCGGCCGAGAGCATCTCGGCGCCGAGCAGCAGCCCGGTCCCGCCGGCAGCGGCGGCTTTGAGGATGTCCCGGCGGGACAGGTCGGCGGCGTCGAAGTCGAATCGCTTGTCCATGGTGCGTCGTCCTCTGCAGGGGTTCGCTGAGGCGGTTACTCTACCCGCACGGTAAGCGGACACTCAAGCGGGAGCTCCGGTGGTGGAACCCGCCCCAGGCGGGCGCAGACCGGAACCGACCCGTCCGCATGCGCGGCGCGCTGTAGTCGCACCCCGCAAGCTGCTATGCTGCAGCGGAACCGATCTGAAGGAGAAGCTATGAAGTGAGCCACCCCCGGCTCGGGTAGTCTTTGGATTTA
>CAYTQL010000497.1:0-1939 GCA_964439555.1 uncultured Planctomycetaceae bacterium
TCGGCAAAGAGGCTCTCTTTTTGCCACCTCAACCACACGACTTGGGACAGTTACCCGGGCGCAGAAGGCTGGCCGCGACGGGCGGTGGTGGGCTAAGATGGACGCGAAGGAGCTTTCCATGGACAGACACACCGTCCGCTACACGCGATACTACCCGGAGGTCATGGAGGCGATGACCAGCGCCGGGCTGTTGCTGGGCAGCTACGACGCCGCGGGCAAGCCGAACCTCATGACCATCGGGTGGGGCGCCGTCGGGAGCCTCTGGTCCGTACCGGTCTGGCAGGTGCTGGTCCGCCCGACGCGCTACACCTACCGGTGCATCGAGCACACGGGCTGCTTCAGCGTGAACGTGCCCACCGGCGATATGGGCATGACCGTCGCGACCTGCGGCTCGACGAGCGGCCGGGACGCCGACAAGTTCGCCGAGTGCGGACTGACGGCCGAGAAGGCCGGCAGCGTCCTCGCCCCGACCGTCGCCGAGTGTCCCATCGTGTATGAATGCCAGGTGGTCCACTCGACCGACGTGCTCCCGGAAAAGCTCACCGACGAGATCCTCGGCGGGCATTACATGGACGGCGACTTCCACCGCATCTACTTCGGGAAGATCCTCGCCGCCCACGCCGCCGCCGACGCCGACGCCCTGCTGAGATGACCCGACCCCCGCGAACGCTCATCCCGTTGCTGGTCCTGGCGACGCTCGCCGGCGCCGCGGCGGAGGACATCCGACTCAGGCCCGACAAGCCCTTCCCGCCGCCGAAGTCCGGCGCGGTGACCGGGCGGGTCCGCAACGCGAGCAAGGCCGAGAAACTCACGCTGGTCTCGCGGGTGACCGGAAAACGCCGCCGGCCGGACAAGTGGAATCGCTCGGCGGGAACCTTCCGCTTCGCCGACCTGCCCGGAGACGCCACCTACGACCTCTGCCTGACGCTCCCCGACGGCCGGGAGATCGAGGGAATCGACCTGGCCTTCGTGGACGCCCGCCTGCTCCGGCTCGCGAAGAAACGCCGAAAGCAGCTCGGGCTCAAACCCGAACCCGATCGACCGTTCACCGCCGAGGACGCCAAGGCGATCCTCGAACACACGAAGAAGCTCCCGGACTTCATGGACCTCCGGCGCATCCTGTACCTCAAGGGGCACGGGCGGCGGGCGACGATGCTCGTCGAGGCCATGCGGACGCGGGATTTCCACGCGGGCAAGGGCGCCTACGTCTGGCGGATCGAGTTGTGGTACTTCAAAAACCACTTCGACGGGTGGGAGAAGCTCGCCAACCAGGAACGCCTCCTCCGCCGCGCCCGGACGAGCCCGGAGACCTGGCGGCGCATTCACGTGGAGTACTACCCGGACCTGAGCGTGTACATCGACCCGGAGGGCGAGTCCGAGCCCGTCGAGTTCACCGTCCCCGGCAAGCCCGACCCCTCCCGGGGGCGCGTCGCGGGCGCCGCCCCGAAGCTCAAGACCGAGCCCCACGTCCTCGGCGTGGAGACGCCCGAGCGGTAACGCCTTGCGCGCTGCGCCTGTGGCGCTAAACCTTCGCGGCGGAGACGGTCGATAGTCCCTGAGTATGAGGAAGCTCGCCTGGACACTTACGCTCGCCTGCTGCGCCCTGTCCGGCTGCGGCCGATCGGGCGGGTTCGACGCTGCCGACGAGGTCGTCAAGCCGACCATCGCCGTTCTGCGCTTCGAGAACCGCGCCGGCGGGTTCGCCGGGTGGAAAATCGGAACGGGGATGACCGACATCCTCACCCATGAGCTGCACAAGACCGGACGATACCACGTGGTGGAGCGCCCGGATATCGCCGCCGTGCTGCGCGAAATCCAGTTCCAGAACTCCGGGGCGACGCGAAAACAGAAACGCGCCGGGATGGGACGGCTCAAGAACGTCCAGTACCTCGTCAAGGGCACGATTACCGACTTCGGACACGTCGCCACCCACCGCAGC
>CAYTQL010000498.1:0-1938 GCA_964439555.1 uncultured Planctomycetaceae bacterium
CGCGGAGTTGACCATCGGCGACGGCCTGGCAGTGCAGGTTCGGCCATTCGCCAACGATCACATCGCACAGGTCGGCCGCGGTGTTGGAGACGGCGAACTGCACCACGTGACGGCCGTCCGTGCGGTGCATCAGCTCTTCGACCGTGTCGGTGCGGACGATGCGGCCCTGAACGATGAAGGCGATGCGCCCGCATAGTCGCTGGGCCTCCTCGATGGTGTGCGTGGTCAGGAAGATCGTCGTCCCCGCTGCGTTCAGGTCGGCGATGAGCTGGCGAATCTGGCGGGCGCTGGCCACGTCGATGCCGGTGGTCGGCTCGTCCATGAACAGGATGGCTGGCGAGTGGATGATGCCCGCCGCGATGGTCAGCTTGCGCTTCATGCCCTTGGAATAGCCGCCGAACTTGCGGTTGGCCGCCTTGGCCAGGCCGAAGCGATCCAGTAGTTCCTTGGCGCGGGCTTCGCGGTCGTGTTTGCTCATGCCATAGAGCGCCCCGCAGAAGCTCAGATTCTCGAAGCCCGTCAGCTCGGGATACAGGTTGCTCTCGTCCGGCACGACGCCCATCAGGTGCTGAGCGGCCTTGGGGTTGGTCGAGCAGTCGATCCCAGCGATGCGGATCGTGCCCGCGTCGGCTCGGGCCAAGCCGATGAGCATGTTGATCGTCGTGCTCTTGCCCGCCCCGTTGGGTCCGAGAAAGCCGAACAGCTCGCCCTCCCCCACGTCGAAATCGATGCCCGCCACCGCCTGCACGTCGTCGAACCGCTTGGCCAGCCCGCGCACCTCGATGGCCGTATTATCGTTGTCAGGCGTCATCCGCCGCCTCCTTCGTGAATCGCAGCCATATGCCGATGCCGGTGTTCGGATCATCCGCCGTCAGGCCGCCTTCGCCGACCACTTCAAACAAGGGAAGCCCCGCCTCAGCGGCCAAGCGACGAAACGTCTCCGGACTTCGCGCCTCATTGAACTTCTTGGATTCCTCGGGGCTCTTGGCCGACTCCCGTCGCCGGCGGATGAACTCCTGCCTGGCCCATTGCGGATAGCCGCTGCCCAGGCCGCCGCCGATCATGGCCCGCCCGCCGGGTCGAAGAATGCGCCAAATCTCCCGCAGACCTTGAGCGCGGTCCCGCCAGAAGTAGAACGATCCCCGGCTGACAACCACATCGACCGACTCATGGGGCAAGGGAATCGACTCGGCCGAGCCGATGACCGCCACCGTTCGTGAACCGACGCCGCGCTGGCGTGCGGCATCCAGAGCGCGGCGAAGGGCATCGACATTCGGGTCCATCAGCACCATCGCGCCATCAGAGACCTTCTCCAGCAGAGCAAGGCCAAGACCGCCCGGCCCGGTGCCCAGATCGACCCAGACGCGGCCGCCCTGGCCGCCGCAGAAGGCGATCACATCCTCGGCGACAGTCGGGTAGTAGTCCGGCAGGACGTCAGTCATCCCTCGCCTTCGCACGGATGGCCGGCCTCGTCGCCATGGCACTGGCGGATCTGCTCCGGCGAGCACTCACCCGGCTTGCCCTGAAGGCGTTCGGGATGCTCGCAGCCTGCCGTATCGACGCAGGGGTGGGCGTCCACGTCGCCGTGGCACTTTCGAATCTGTTCGGGCGAGCATTCCTCTGGCTTGCCCGTCAGGTGTTCCGGCTTCTGACAGCTTTCTTGTCTCTCATTGCAGCACATTTCGATGCTCCCTTCGTGTCTGTTCCAACCTCGTGGGTCGGGCCTGCCTGCCGGTCAGGCAGGTCCAGCAGTCTGTCTATCTCCTCTCGCCACGCGGCGAGGGTGTCCTCGTTCAGGCGGTAGTGGACGAAGTATCCGCGTTTCTCGTCGACGACCAAGCCCGCGTCCCGCATGATGCGGAGGTGCTGCGACACTGCCCCCTGCGTCACGTCCAGCCGGGAAGCCAGAGCGTTGACGCACAGCGCCCGGCCCTTCAA
>CAYTQL010000499.1:0-1070 GCA_964439555.1 uncultured Planctomycetaceae bacterium
GGGGGTGGCTCACTTCATAGCTTCTCCTTCGCCTGGAGTTCGCCACGCCCGGGGTTCATGAAGATGACCACCGCGAGCGCGACTGCGGCGACGGTAGCTAACCAATCCAGATCGCATTGCGCATGTCGGTTCTCCCTTCGCAGACTGCGGACGTGTCGGCTCGGTCGCGAGCCTGGAAAACTCTATCCGCCGGTGCGGATGTTTCGCACCGGTGCGGAGGAATCCCCGTCCGGCTCGCAGACCCGGCAGCAATTCCCCGCATCGCAGTGGGTCTCCGGGACGCGTCGCGGGCTTGCTGTATCTTGCCACGCCGCCGGCGTGTATCATTCCGCGTTCATGTCCCCGACGACCGACATTCCGCCCGCCGACGGGCTGACGCTCACCCAATGCGAGATTCTCGGGCGGCTGGCGTGGTTTACGCAAGTCCGCTGGGTGATGAGCCTCGGCGCCTTGGCGCTGCTGCTGGGGGCAAGCCGTCTGCTGGGGGTGGAGTTCCGCTTCGACGGGCGGGCGTCGCTGGTCCCCGCGATCGTCGTGGTCTGCAGCATCTTCGCCTACAACGTCGCCTTCATCCTGCTGACCCGCTACACCCGCAGGCGACCGGACCTCGGCGCCGAGCAGATCCGCCTGATCGCCCTGGGGCAGATCATCTGCGACCTCGCGGCTGTGACCGCGCTGGTCCACTACACCGGCGGAGTGGAAAACTTCTTCATCATCCTGGCGCTGCTGCCGATCGCCCTGGCCGGCGAACTGTTGCCGCAGCGCTGGGCGTACGCAGTCGCCGGCGGGCTGATCGTCCTGCTCAACGCCATGCTCTGGGGCGAGCAACAGGGCATCGTCCCCCATGTCCACGCCGTCTGGCCGGGCGGAGCGGTCGGGCGCGGACTCTACGCCGACCCGCGATTCGTGCTGGAAGTTTCCGTCGCCCTCAGCGCGACGATCTTCGCCACCGCGGTGATCACCTCGGACGTCGCCCGCCGCCTCCGCGGGCGCGAGCGCGAAGTGGAGGACGCCTACCACCGCCTCCGCGAGGCCGACGAGACCAAGAGCTTCTTCATGCGCAAGGCGGG
>CAYTQL010000499.1:1080-1935 GCA_964439555.1 uncultured Planctomycetaceae bacterium
ATGGTATTCGTGGCGGCGTCGATCTCGCAGCGCCTACGCTGGCGAGAACGGCAGTTGGAGGAGGCCCGCGATGCGCTGTCGACCTCCGACGAGGCGAAGAGCTTCTTTATGCGACGGGCGGGGCACGAGATGCGCGCCCCTCTCGCCGCGATCACGAGCATCCTCGACACCCTCCCCGCCGCTGACGCCGAAGCCCGCCGGCGCCTCCTCGGACGCGCCCACAAGCGCGCCGAGGGGCTCATGTCCCTCGTGGACGACCTGCGCCGCTATTCCCGGCTCCAGGCCGGCGGCGAGGCGGTCGAACGCCGCCCGCTGGAACTCGACGCCCTCGTCCGGGAAACCGTCGAACTGTTCGCCCGCCAGGCCGAGGACGCCGAACTGACGCTGAACTGCCGAACCGACCCGGCTCGCGTCCGCGGCGACGAGGAAATGCTCCGACAGGTGGTGACCAACCTCGTGGCCAACGCCATCCAGTACACGCCGCCCGGCGGGAAGGTCGACCTCGAACTGCGACGCGAAGGACGGCAGGCGGTGCTCGAGGTCCGGGACACCGGCATCGGGATCGACCCGAACCAGGCCGAGCGGGTCTTCGAGGACTTCTGGCGATCCAACAAGGCACGCCAGCAATTCGCCGAGGGCACCGGACTGGGCCTGGCGATCTGCCGACGCATCGTCGAGATGCACGACGGCGCCATCACCGCCGCCCCGCGCGAAGGCGAGGGAACCGCCTTCACCGTCACGCTCCCCGCGGCCGGAACGCCGGCGACCTGACGGCGACCGACCACCCCCGCCATCACGGATACACGCCCGGAGGGACTCGAACCCCCAACCCTCGGTTCCGAAGACCGATGCTCT
>CAYTQL010000500.1:0-1927 GCA_964439555.1 uncultured Planctomycetaceae bacterium
TGGACCTTCTGGTCGGCGAAGAGGATTTCCACGCGGGCGTAGGGCTGCTGGTTGACGTAAATCCAGCGGTCGGAGAACTCGGCGTCCGGCCAGCCGAGGGTCTCGCGGACCTGCTCGGGGCGGTCGCCGACGGAGACCTGCTCGTACATTTCGCGGGTGAGTTCCAGGTGGCAGCCCGCCTGCGGGAGGACCCCGGCGAGCAGGACGAGGCAGAGCCGGCGGCGGGCGGTCATGTCATTCTCCGGAGACGAACGTCCGGTTGTCGGACAGGCGTTCGGTGAAGGGGCTCTGGAAGTAGGCGTCGAGCACGAACTTGGCGCCGATGGGGATGGGGTAGGTCCACTTGAGCTTGAACTGGTAGGTCCGGGTGATGTCGTCCCAGTGCAGCACGTTCCTGCGGGGCTCGGAGAGGTCCACGGTCCAGACGTCCAGTTGGTTGCCCCGTTCGCCCGGGGCGCCCTCGCGGTGCGTGTAAAGCTCGAAGCGGAACGTGCCGAACGCCTTGGCCGGATCATCGAAGTGGTCGCGGGCTTCGATCCGCATCTCGATGCCCTTGACCCCGCCGGCGGCGTCGAACGAGCGCGTACCGGTAAAGGAGTGGATGCGGATCGTCTCGGGCAGCAGGAGGTGGATCGGCTCGGGGACCTCGCCGGGGTCCGGGGAGGTCCCGAGGGGCATCTCGCAGGCACAGCACAGTGCGGCAATCGCCGCGACGGACACCATCCGCAAAAGCTTCATAGGCCGCTTTCCCTTGGTACGAGGCATGATGCGGGGATTATAGAAGCCCCGGCGCGCCGCGGTCAATCGCGCCCCGCCAGGCGGCGCAGACCTTCGGCGTCCAGCAGGCGGACCTCGGCGCCGCGAACGTCGATGAGTCCCTGCTCCTGGAGCCCGCGCAGGGCCCGCGAGAGCGTCGCCGCGACCGTCCCGATCCGACTGGCCAGCTCGCGCTTGCTCTGCCGAAGGCGGAAGACCCGCCCGCCGCGGTCGCCGGCCTCGTCCAGCAGGACGCCCGCAAGCCGCTGGGGGACCTCCTTGAGCGAGAGGTCCTCGATCAGGCGGGCGAACTGGCGGAGCTTGGCGCTCATCCCCGCCAGCATGCCCATCGCCAGTTCCGGACGCCGACGGATCGCCTCGCGCAACGCCGTGCGCGAAAGGCGCAGCAACCGCGCGTCTTCCGTCGCCGAGGCCGAGGCGGGGTAGGCCCCGCCGCTCAGCGCCGCCGCCTCGGCGAAGGCGTCGCCGGGCTCGCAGAAGTGCAGCACCTGCTCGTCTCCGCGGGGCGAGAGGTGGTAGACCTTCACCCGTCCGGCGAGCACCACGTACAGCGCCTCGGCCGGGGCGCCGGCGAGAAAGAGCACCGTCCCCGCCCGCGCGGTTTCGAGGCCCCCGCGCGAGAGCAAGTCGTCCCAAGCCGCGTCGTCCAGCGCGGCGAGCATCGGCGCGCGGCGGAGAATGTCGCGATCGGATTCGCCCATGCCCCAAGTCTAGCGGATCGGACGCCGCCGTGCCCGCCGGGGACTCCGCGGAATGGGCGAAGGGCGCGGGACCGCTCGGCCCGCGCCCTTCGTTGCCGTCTGGCTGCTCTGCGGCAGGTCGGGGGGCTACATCGCTTCGATGATCGCCTCGGCCATCTCGCTGGTGCCCACGGCGGTGGGGTCGTTGCGGTCGGGCTTCATGTCGTAGGTGACCTTGTCGCCGGCTTCGATGACGCGGGCGACGCCCTGTTCCAGCTTGCTCGCGGCCGGGGTCTCGCCGAGGTAATCGAGCATCAGCATGCCCGAGAGGATCAGGGCGGTGGGGTTGACCTTGTTCTGCCCCTTGTACTTCGGGGCGCTGCCGTGCGTGGCCTCGAAGACCGCGCCGTTGTCGCCGATGTTGGCGCCCGGCGCCACGCCCAGTCCGCCGACCAGCCCGGCGCAGAGGT
>CAYTQL010000501.1:0-955 GCA_964439555.1 uncultured Planctomycetaceae bacterium
GCGGGCCGCGAACGCCGATTCGAGCAGGACATGGGGGTTTTCTACAGAGCAGGTCAACTCAAGTTCTACAACTGGTTTGCCTTGCTCACAAGCGAGACCGTCATGGGGATCGTCGTCATCTGGCGCTTCATATGTTAGATGGCGCTCCAATCGTCCAAGGAACTGCTTGAGCACTGCAATCTCATAGGCACGTTTCTTTTTACCGTGAATCATCACGTCCTCTAATGGAAACAGTCCGCGTACAAGGAAGAAGAAGAAAAGGTTCCAAGTCAACTTACAGCGGCTTTGCGACACCGCAGTGGAGCGACGGGTGGGTGTATTGAACCGACTGGCTGGTGCGCATGACGTGACCGGAAGATCGTGGAAATTCCCCAGTTGGTTGAGCAAATCAGGATAGCGTTGTGGGTCGTGGAATGCAAAGGGTTTATGGCGGATGCGGGGTGGGGTTGCTGCCGGAATGGCAGGTTGGGCGACGGGGTGGCGCGCAGGGGCGGGGACCGCGGCGGTAAGGGTGGAGGGCCGGTTCGCCGGCGGGTGCCGGGAGCGCGGGGCATGGGTTAAGCAGGAACCGAAGGGTGTCCGGGCGGACACGGCCGGACATGCGGTTGGACACGGTCAGACAGCGCGTAAAGCAAGTGATGTCAATGACTTGGGCAGAGCGGACACGCAAAGGGGGGAGGGGGGCGGACAGAACCGCCGGGTGCGCACGCACCGGTCGTCCTGTGGGGGTGGGAAAGATGGCGCAGATGGGCAAGCGGCGGCGGGCGGCGTGGGCGATGGTTGCGGAGGAAGAAGCGATGAGCGATGAGGACGGAGGGCCAAGGGCCAGGGGCGGACGAACCTCTCCGGCCTTCGTGCCTCCGTGCCTCCGTGCCTCCGTGCCTATGTGCCTATGTGCCTTCGTGTCTCGGCCGCCCCTCCGTCGCTTCGTCGCTTCGTCGCTCCGTCGCTTCCC
>CAYTQL010000501.1:965-1924 GCA_964439555.1 uncultured Planctomycetaceae bacterium
GTAGCGGATCCACTCGAGGCAGAGGCCCTGCGGGGGGAGGGTCGGGCCGGACTGTCGGCGGTCGGGGGCGGCGAGGAGGTGGTCGATGCGGTCGGGGGTCCAGCGGCCGCGGCCGACCTCGACGAGGGTGCCGGCGAGGATGCGGACCATGTTGTAGAGGAACCCGTTGCCGGAGACGAGGATGTGGATCTCGCGGGGATCGGCGGGGTCGGTGGTGACGCGGCAGTCGTGGATGGTGCGGACGGTGGAGGCGCGGCCGTGGCCGGCGTTGGTGAAGGCGGCGAAGTCGTGGGCGCCGATGAGGCGGGCGGCGGCGTCGGCCATGCGGTCGCGGTCGAGCGGCCGCCAGCAGTGGTGCACCACCCTCCGCCGCCAGAGCGGCCGATGCGCGTGGTTCCAGAGGCGGTAGCGGTACTGCTTGTCGACCACGTCGGCGATGACGTCGAAGGCCTCGGGCACGATCGCGGCGTGTCGGACCTCGACGTCGTCGGGCAGCCGGCTGTTGATCGCGAGCGTGAGGCGGTCGAGGGGGACGGTCAGGTCGGCGTCGAAGGCGGCGCACTGGCCGAGGGCGTGGACGCCGGTGTCCGTGCGGGAGGCGCCGCGGAGGGTGATCGGCTGGCGGGCGACGTGCTGGAGGGCCTGGCGGACGACGCCCTGGACGGTCCGGAGCGGCCGGCGATCCGGGGGCGGGGTGGTCTGCTCCTGCCAGCCGTGGAAGGCCGAGCCGTCGTACGCGATGGTGAGCTTGTAGCGCATGGCAGGGCGGCGATTCTACCGCTCCTGTGATCCCGGCCAAGGCTTCGCCGCGGACGGCGAAGCCATGACCGGGCTTGGGCCCGGACCCGGGATTCCCGGGGGCCGGGATTCCGGGGGCCGGGGTTTCGGGGGTTAGTACTGGAAGCCGTTTTCGCGGAGTCGGACGACGACGTCGTCCTCGCAGAGGCGGGCGCCGTCGC
>CAYTQL010000502.1:0-1903 GCA_964439555.1 uncultured Planctomycetaceae bacterium
TCGCTTCACGATTTACGACGACAAGATGACCTTGACAGGACTCACTTCATGGGAGTGCTCTATGCGCTGTGCGCTGACAACACTCGGGCTCGCGGCCGTTCTCGCGGCGCTGCCCGTCTCGGCGGACGAGACGACCGCGCTGCTGACCACCGGCGAGATCACCGTCACGCTCGAAGGCGGCGTCCGCGGCGGATCGGACGACCGCGAGCGGGACATGGAACTGACGTTCCGCGTTGCCGAGGGCAAGCTCGACGACGAGGTCTTCGGCTTCGCGATGTGGGAATCCGGGCGGGACCACATCGGCGACGCGAAGGGCGTCCTCGGGCCCGACGGGCTCGAGGCCGAGGCGAAGCTGCGCATCCCGGGCAACGCCTGGGCCAAGGAGCAACTGGCGATCTACGGGATGAAGCTCACCCGCGTCGAGGACGAGGACACCGGCGCGCCGACCCACCGCCTCGAGGGGACCTTCCACGGCAAGTACGGCAAGCGGAAGGTCAAGGGCAAGGCGATCGGCGTCGTCGAGTCCGGCTGGTCGACGCCCGTCGAGGGTCACAAGCCGATCAAGCCCGGCGAGCACCCGCGCCTGGTCTTCCGGCGTCACGAACTGGACGAGATGCGCCGCCGCGCCGAACAGACCGCCCAGGGCAAGGCGGCGCTTGCGATCTGCTCCCGCCTGCTCCGCGACGGGAAGCCGGACCGCCTGCCCATCCGGCGGCGCGCGCTGCGGGCGGCGGCGCTGGGGTTCCGCTCCATCGTCTCCACCGGCGGGCCCGACGCCGACGCGGCGCGGAAGACCGTCGAGTATCTCCTCAAGCACCGGTTGAACCACAAGTCCGAGGACGTCACGCATGCGAAGGTGCTTCTCGGCGTGACGCTGGCGTACGATTTCTGCTACGACGCCTGGGACCCGACCTTCCGGAAGAAGGTCGCCGCGTTCATCCGCGACAAGCTCCATCACCTCGAGAGCGGGACGGTCAAGGAAGTCCCGATGGAGTCGTACAACCCGCATCCCTGGAGCTACCGGTCGGTCGTCCGGAGTAGCGTCCAGGGTCTCGCGGCGATGGTCCTGCTCGGCGATCAGCCGGAAGAGCCCCGCCGCCCGATCGATCCCGAGGAGGACAAGAACGTCTACGGCGCCGAGCGGCGGATGCGACTTTCCGACGCCCTGCGCAGCGCCCGCCGCGGCGTGCGGCGGTACCTGCGCTACGGGATGGGCGCCTCCGGATGGGCGATGGAAGGGACCTTCTATCGGCGCTTCGCCTATTCCAACGGGCTGCTCCAGTTCCTCCACTCCGCCCGCCGCACGCTGGGGGCGGACATGGTCACCGGGCATCCGGCCGCCGAGATGATGCTCACCGGCTTTTTGATGGAGATGCCCCCGACCGACTACCCGCGGCGCTTCGGCGTCGGCGGCGGGCCGATCGACGCCTCGGGCGTCTGGCCGCTGGGGCTCGGCTCGGCGCCGCGGAAGTACCTGCCCGCGCTGAAATACTGTTACGAGCGAGGCCACGCCCCGCGCCGCCGCGGGAGCTACGACATCATGCTGCCCTACCAGGCGGCGTACCTGCTGGCGAACTACCCCTTCGACGTGGAGGAGAAGCCCCCGGGCGAGGTGCTCCCGCAGTTCGTGCCCGATGAACGCAAGGGACGCTACATCTTCCGCAATTGCTGGAAGAACCGCTCGGACGTCCTGGCCGTGCTGAACCTCAAGAGCGAGCTGCTCCGCGGCGCCAAGTCGGGCCGGGCCGGGGAGACCATGGCGCTGACGCTCTGGGGGCTCGGGCAGAAGTGGACCGACGCGCCCCAGGCGGTGTTCACCCAGCCGATGAACGACTTCCTCGGGCCCGAGACCACCCACTACCAGCAGGGCGAGGGCTGGGCGGTCGTCTCGATGCGCCTGGAC
>CAYTQL010000503.1:0-1886 GCA_964439555.1 uncultured Planctomycetaceae bacterium
TTCGTCGCGGAGACGGGCGGCGGTCTCGAACGCCAGCGCCTTCGACGCCTCCTCCATCCGCGACTGGAGCTTGCGGCGAAGCTGCGTGGCCTTGGACTCCAGAAACTTCCGCAGGTCGGCGATCTGCTCGGCGTACGCCTCCCTGGAGACCTTTGCGGCGCACGGGGCGGTGCATTGCTTGATGTTGTAGAGGATGCACGGGCGGAACCGACGCCGGGACGAGTCGTTCGCCTCGATCTCCAGCTTGCAGGTGCGGAAGCGGAAGACCCGCTGCATCAGCGGAAGGGCGGCTCGGAGCTCGGCCGGGGTGATGAACGGGCCGTAGAGGCGCGCGTTCTTCTCCTGCGGGGCGCGGGTGATGCTCACCCGGGGGAAATCCTCGCGGGTGGTGATCTGGAGATACGGGAAGCTCTTGCCGTCCTTGAGGTCCGCGTTGCAGGGCGGATGGATGTCCTTGATCAGCCGCGCCTCGCGGAGCAGGGCGTCGACCTCCGACTCGCACTCGATCCAGTCGAAATCGGTCACCTGCCGGTCGATCATCCGGGCGATCCGCTCGCCCCGGGTGCGTTCGAGGTCCGCCGAGGGCTGAAAGTAGCTCGCCACCCGCGAGCGGAGGGTCTTGGCCTTGCCGACGTAGAGCACCCGCCCGGCCGAGTCCTTGAAGAGGTACACCCCGGGGGAGGGGGGAAGCTGGGCGACCTTCTCGCGGAGCGTCTCGAAGATTGCAGCACGTTTCGCCATGCCGCCATTATACGAAAACCCGCGCGGGGTTCGTTGCCTCCTTGGCGGGTCGCGCCCGAAGCCGGAGCGGCGCGCAGGTCCAGCGCCGTGACGAGTCAGCGACCCGACGGGGCGGTCGCGTCAGGCCAGTTCGAAGATCGACTGGGTCTTGACCAGCGTGAGCTGGTCGGGGAAGGCATGGAAGGTGAAGACGTGGAACTCGTTGGCCCGCGCCTCGTAGTCGACGTAGGTGAAGGGCGTGAGCCGTTCGTGCATCCACTGGGGGAAGGGGACGAAGAGCCCGCGTCGCGACCCGAGGCGCGCCAACTCGTGGTGCGTGCGGGAGAAGACGTTGCGGGACATCTCCTCGACCTGGAGGCTCATCATGTAGCTGAGCCCGCAATGACGCTTGCGCTCGTGCTCCCGCTCCCCGTGGAAGGGCAGCTCCAGGAGCCCGCCGCGCTGGGGCAGCTCGGCGTCGGCTTCGGCCGTCGCCTGCACGAGGCAGCCCTCCGGGCGAAAGACGCCGATGACGTGGCTGCAACCGGTGATCCAGACCTGCGCTTCGTACCCGCTCTTGACCACGTGATGGTCGCGGTAGATGTCGAACAGCTCCGGGTGCAGCGGGCGGTCGTACAGGTAGAATCGCAGCTTGTCGAGACGCTGTTTCTGGCCGATGCTCATCGTCCTGCTCCATTCTCCATGGCGCAATTATACCGCGCCCTCCGCCGCGTGGGAAATGGAGCAATCCGGAGCGGGAATTTTCTCCTTTTGCCCCCCGGCCGGTCGCGGCCGCGCAAAAACAGGCGGCGTCGTGCCTCGGGAAACCCGAAGCGCGACGCCGCGCGGTACAGCCTGTCCGGCGACCGGGCCGCCTAGAATCGGCTCAGGTCGCTCTGTTCCTGCTCGTCGAGCGGGATCGTCTGGGCGGGGCTTTTCTCCGCCTCGCCCGCCCCGCGGGCCCCGGCGCCGGTCGCCGGGCTCGTCGTTTCCGGCGCGGTGGGCTTGTGGGTCCGGGCGCCGCTGTCGGGGCGGTAGCCCGGCGTCTCACCGGCGGGGTGGCGTCTGGATCCGGAGACGATCGACTGAAGTTCGGCGACCATCCGGTTGAGTTCCTCGGCCTGGGAGCAGAGCTCCTCGGCCGCGGAGGCCGACTCCTCGGCGTT
>CAYTQL010000504.1:0-1880 GCA_964439555.1 uncultured Planctomycetaceae bacterium
GCGTCGGCGGAAGAGGCCGAGCCGCTGGAGGCGGGAGATACTGCGCCGAGCGCAAGGTTGCGGACGGCCGAGGGCGAGGCGGTAGAGCTGGCGGATGTGCTGGGGGGCGAGCCGACGGTGCTGGTATTCTATCGGGGCGGATGGTGCCGCTACTGCACGGCGCAACTGGCCCAGCTTTCGGGCACGGAGCAGGCGATTGTCGATGCGGGTTGGCAGATCGTGGCGATCAGTCCGGATCGGCCGGAGAAGCTGCGGGAGAGCAGGAGCGACGTGGAGGTCGATTTCACGCTGCTTTCGGACAGTTCGATGGCGGCGGCCAAGGCGTACGGGCTGGCGTTCGAGGTGGACGCCGAGACGCTGGAGAAGTATGCGGGGTACGGGATCGATCTGGAGGAGGCTTCGGGGCGATCCAGGTCGAGGACGTCAAGGCGCCCGAGTGCTTCAAGATCACCCGCGAACTCGACGAGCGGCTGGGCATCCCCGTCATGCACGACGACCAGCACGGGACCGCGACGATCGTCCTGGCGGGACTGTACTCGGCACTGGAGAAGACCGGCAAGGACATCACCCGGATGTGCTGCGCCATCAGCGGCGCCGGAGCCGCCGGGACGGCGATCACCGAACTGCTCTACGAGGCGGGCATCGACGACGTGGTCCTCTGCGACTCCCGAGGCATCCTCCACCGCGGACGCGAGAACCTGAATCCCGAAAAACGCGCCCTCGCCGAGCGATCCAACCGTGACGACCTCTCCGGCTCGCTCGCCGACGCCCTGGCCGGGCGGGACCTGTTCATCGGCGTCTCCCAGCCGGACATCGTCTCGAAGGAGATGGTCCGCTCAATGGCGCCGGACCCGATCGTCCTGCCCCTGGCCAATCCCGTCAGCGAGATCAGCCGCGAGGACGCCCTGGACGCCGGCGCGGTCGTCTACGCCGACGGGCGGATGATGAACAACGCCCTGGCGTATCCGGGCATCTTCCGCGGCGCCCTGGACGCCGGCGCCCGGCGAATCACGCTGGAGATGATGATGGCCGCCGCGGCCGCCCTGGCGGAAATCGTCCCCGAAGACGAGCTGCTGCCGGAAATGATGGACCCCAACACCCATGACGCGGTCGCCGAAGCGGTGGCGGACGCGGCGACGGACGAGTAACGACAACGGCGGGTTGCCGCGAAGAACGCGGCGAAGCAGGAAGACGCCGACCCGACGTGGATTGCGGGACGAAGCGACCCGACCACGTCATTCCGGCGCGGCGCAGATCGGGGCCCTGCGCGGCGCTGCTCTGCCGGGTCTGGCACGCTCCGCGACGGACGAAAACACGACTGATTGGCTTCGGAAACGAGAGAGGATCATGAAAGCACTGATTGTTTACGGCGGATGGGTCGGGCATGAGCCCGACGCGGTGGCGCTGGTTCTGGCGAACGCCCTTCGCGAGGACGGCGCGGACGTCGAGCTGGCCGATAACCTCGACGCCTTCAAGGACGTCGAGAAGCTCAAGAGCCTGGACCTGATCGTGCCCCACTGGACGATGGGCGCCATCGACAAGGAACAGGCCGCCCCGGTCATCGAGGCGGTCGCCTCCGGGGTCGGACTGGCCGGGTGCCACGGCGGAATGGGCGACGCCTTCCGTCAGCACACCGGCTTCCAGTTCATGGTCGGCGGACAGTTCGTCGCCCACCCCGGCGGCATCAAGGACTACACCGTCCACATCGTGGACCCCGCCGACGAGGTGGTCGCCGACCTCGAGCACTTCGAGATGAACTCGGAGCAGTACTACATGCACGTGGACCCGGGAAACCACGTGCTGGCGACCACCACCTTCGAATACAACGGGACCACCATGCCCGTCGCCTGGAAGCGGATGTACGAGAAGGGACGGGTCTT
>CAYTQL010000505.1:0-1872 GCA_964439555.1 uncultured Planctomycetaceae bacterium
ACAGCTCGCGCATCGCGTTGGAGTTGCCGATGATGTTCTCCGGGCGGAAGCGGTCCTCCAGCTCCGTGCGCAGGCGGAGGTTCTCCTGCTCCAGCGCTTCGCGCTCCGCGGCCATGGTGCGGCGAAGGGTGACGTCGCGGGCGATCATGCTGGCGACGATGCTCAGCAGGCGCACGTCCTCGTCGAGGTGGCCCTGTTCCTGGTAGGCCCGGTCCACGCTCAGGGCGCCGACGACCTCCGCACCGACGGCGATGGGGACGCAGATGTAGCTCATTTCCCCCTGCCCGGCCTGCTTGCGCTTGCGGAGACGGTCGAGGAAGCGGGGCTCCTCGGAGACCTTCGGGACCACGGCGGGCTCGCCGCTCTCGACGACCTGCCCGACGATCCCCTCGCCCATCCGGTAGCGGACCGCGAGCCGCTGGACGTCGGAGACCTCATGGGCGACCTCCACCGTCAGCTCCATCTGGTTCGGACTGACCAGGACGATCGTCCCGTGGTGCATGCCCAACGTCTCGTCGAGCATGTCGAGCACCTCGGCGAGCGTCTGCTTCTGGCGCGCGCCCTGGGCGAGCAGTTGCGAGATGTGGTAAAGCGCGTCGAGCTCCCGGCTGTGGCGGACGGCATCCGAATTTGTGGGGGACGGTGTCGGTTTCTGCATCGCAGTCATGGAGTTCAGTCTTCCCGCCAAATGCGTCGGCAATGGACTATAAGTGACGATTGTGTATCGAAACCCTAGCACAGTGACCGTATTGTGGCAAGCTGGAAAATCACCATGCGGCGTCACTTCTAACCTAAGTTCTTATCTTTACGTAATTTAAGATTCAAAAGTTCTTTTGGCACGGCATGTGCTCTTTCTTATGGCGGCGGATCGGAATGTTGCCGGTCCCGGAGTTCTTGAAAGGGCAACGCCATGCTGGACTCGCATCGCTCTCCCGCGGCGCGTCGCGCGCCGCCCGCTGAACCGGCCTACCTGAGCTGTGCCTCGCCTGCGTCCGGTCCGGACTCCGCCGGCCGGGCGCGGGTGAGGCGGCGGACCCCGCCTCAACCGAGTCGACGTGTTTTGGAGATTCTCACGATGAACAAACGCAAGCTGATACTCGCCGCGATCGTTCTGGGAGGGCTTGTCGCGCCGCTCGGGGCGCAGGAGGCGCCCGAGCCGGCGACCGAAGCGGCTTTGACCGAGGCCACGGACGGGCTTCAGAGCAACATCAACATCGTCTGGACGTGCATCGCCGCGTTCCTGGTGTTCTTCATGCAGGCCGGCTTCGCGATGGTCGAGTCCGGGTTCACCCGCGCCAAAAACGCCGTGAACATCCTGATGAAGAACCTCATGGACTTCTCCATCGGGTCGCTGGCGTTCTTCCTGGTGGGCTTCTCGCTGATGTTCGGCGCCGCCAACGGGTTCTGGGGCGGCGCGCAGTTCCTCTTCAGTGGAGGCTACGGGACCGGCGGGATGCCCAACGGCGACTGGAACTGGACCTTCCTGATCTTCCAGACGGTCTTCGCCGCCACCGCCGCGACGATCGTCTCCGGTGCGATGGCCGAGCGGACGAAGTTCGTCGGCTACCTCGCCTACAGCGTGGGCATCACGCTGATCATCTACCCGGTCTTCGGGCACTGGGCCTGGGGCAGCCTGCTCCAGGGCGACCCGGCGGCCGGGTGGCTGGAGAGCATGGGCTTCCAGGACTTCGCCGGAAGCACCGTCGTCCACTCCGTCGGCGGATGGCTGGCGTTGGCGGGCGCGATCGTCCTGGGTCCGCGCGTCGGAAAATACACCCCGGACGGCAAGCCCCGGGCCCTGGTCGGGCACAACATCCCCATCGCCGCGCTGGGCGTGTTCATCCTGTGGTTCGGCTGGTTCGGGTTCAACCC
>CAYTQL010000506.1:0-1857 GCA_964439555.1 uncultured Planctomycetaceae bacterium
ACGATCCCCTCGCCGAAGAGCATGGGGATGACGCTGACGCGAACGTCGATCTCGCGTCCGCCGACCTTGATCTTGATCCGCCCGTCCTGGGGGAGCCGCTTCTCGGCGATGTTCAGGTTCGCCATGATCTTGATGCGGGAGATGATCGCCGCCTGGAAACGGCGGATCGCCGAGGGCACCGGCGCTTCCTGGAGCACGCCGTCGATGCGGTAGCGGATCTTCAGGTCGTTCTCGTAGGGCTCGACGTGGATGTCGCTGGCCCGCTCGTTGAGCGCCTCGAGGAAGATTTCGTTGACCAGCTTGATGACGCTGGCCTCCTGAGCCATCTCCAGCAGATCATCGGTCTCTTCCGATTGATCCGAGAGCACCTCCACGTCGTCGGAGATCATCTCCTCGACGGTGTCGCCGCCGAGCCCGTAGTAGGTCTTGATGAGCTTGCTGATCTCCTCCTCCGGCGCGAGCACCGGTTGGATTTCCAGCCCGGTCAGCAGGCGGAGCTCGTCGAAAGCGTAGAGGTCGAACGGGTCGCTCGTGGCGACTTGGAGCGTCCCGTTGTCCCGGGCGATCGGCAGGAGATTCTTGCGGTAGACCAGCTTCTTGGGCAGCTCGCGGAGGGTGTCCACCTCGACCGAAACGCCCGAGAGGTCCACGATCGGGATCGCGAGGCGTTCGGACATGACCTTGAGCAGGTCGTCCTCGTCGATGTGTCCGAGGCGGACCAGAGCGCGGTCCAGGCGAACGCCGTCGCGCTTGCGCAGCGAAACCGCCTCGGCCAACTGGTCCGAGCTGATCAGCCCGCGTTCGAGCAGTTCTTCGGCAATACTCATATCGACCTTCGGACGCCCGGAACCCCGCGCGGGTTCAGTTCGCCGATCCCCCGCCGGCGGATTCTGCGCAGACCACAAGCGCCGCGGCGCCTCTCCGAACTTCAACCCGAACCGCGCGGAGAGGTTCCCCGGATGCCGGGCCTAACGGTTCGCTCGTCGGCCTATTGCAGGCAGTTTTCTTGTACGTCTCGCAGGCCCGGCGGATGAAGCGCCTCCCCGCAGGGCCCTTGCGGTCCGCCGGGCGGGCGGTATCGTAACGGGAATTCGGAGGCTTCGGTGTTTCGGCAGTACTGGAAATTCTACTGGCCGCTGGCGCTGACCGGGCTGGTCCTGCTGGCGGGCAAGCAGGCCCAGAACGGCGTGCTGGCGGGCTTCGCCATGGAGGGGCTCATCAGCGCCGCCTTCGCACGCTGCTCGCGGGCGGGCTGACTCGCGGGCGGGCTGACTCGCGGGCGGGCTGAAAGGACCCAGGCCGCCTACTTCCCGGGCGCTTCGGCGCGGGGTCCAAGGGCCCAGCGGGCCGTCTTCATAGGCTTGCCGAGCTGCTCGCGGGCGTGGTAGTCCAGCAGGCGGGCGACGGCGAGGGCCTGTTTCTCCGGCAGGCGGACCCGCTGCCCGGCCTCCGCGGCCGCCAGGGCCGCCATCCCCCCCAGCGCCGCGCCGTCCAGGCGGCGCTTTTCCGGGGCGGACGCCTCGCAGACGTCGCAGAGCATACCCCCCTCGCGGGAAGACCAGTGCGCGACCCGGAACTGTTCCACGCTCTTGCCGCAGTGCAGGCAGCGTCGCACGTCGCCGAGAAGCCCCACCCGCCGCAGCAGCCGGAGCTGCGTGTACGCCAGCACCGCCGGGACGGGCGATTCCGGGTCGTCCAACCGGGCGAGGGCGTTGTGGACCAGGTCGAACAGCTCCCGGTGCGGGTCGGCCTCGGCCGTGGCGGCGCCGAGCAGTTCCACGATGTACAAGGCCGCGTAGAGACGCGGCGCGGCGCGTCGCAGGGCGAGGTGGCTCGCGGTCTCGGAGAACTCGATCA
>CAYTQL010000507.1:0-1842 GCA_964439555.1 uncultured Planctomycetaceae bacterium
CCGCCACGGCCGGGGCGATCGTCACGAAGTTCTTCGGCTTCGAACTGCCCTTCGAGAGCCCGGACATGGCCGATGCGGTGGGCGAGCTGGCCAACATTCTCGGCGGGGAGATCAAGCGCCAGTTGGAGGGCGTGGGACGCTCGGCCGAGCTGGGACTGCCCCAGGTGACCCGTGGCGAGGCCCTGGCCGAACTGCTGCCCCCCGACGCCGACGCGCGCTCCGTCGCCTTCACCACCGACGCCGGCGATCTGACCTGCGCCGTGGTCGCCGCGTAACGAAAGCGACGTCCATCGCCGCCGGCGGGGAACCCGCAATCCGCAATCCCCGACCGTTCCTCTCCTTGCGTTTCCCACGCGGGTCCGCTTAACTCTCCGGACGCAGGAAAGCCGCCCCCTCACCAAGGAGACCTCGATGCCCCTGATGTCCACCTGTCTCGCCCGGCTGGGCAGCCGGTTCAGCATGATCCTCGACCCGATCCGCCGGGAGGTCCACTACGGCTCGCTGGGGCTGATGTGCCAGCAGGCCGGGGCGATGACCATCGCGCTCGACGCCGGGCGCGGGAAGGTCGCCGCGCTGCCGCTGGGCGGCGAGGGCGAGGGCTTCTACAACGTCGACATGCACCAGACGATGACGGGGGTTGAGTTCGTCGCCCCATGGGTCGAGCAGGGCGTCCGCCTGAGGGCGCGGGTGACCGCGCCGTTCTGGCCGAAGGACGAGAAGACCTCGCTGGTCCCGGCGTACATCCTCACCTTCCGCCTCGAGCCGATCACCAAGGCCCGTTGGACCCAGACGCCGGAGACGGCGAAGCGCAAGGGCAAGCTGCGCTTCGCGATCTCGCTGCCGGAGGGCGCCGCGAGCGCCTCGAAGGGGCGGGTGAAGCTGACCTACCCGGTGCGGATTCCCGAGCGGGCGAGCACCGGCGAGGGCGGGACGCAGCAGGTCTACGAGATGGCCGAGCATCGCGCCGTCACCGAGGGGACCGCAACGGACTACGTCGTTCCGCTGGGCGGGGACTGGAAGGCGTCGAAGGGCGAGCTGTCGGTCGCCTACGACCTCGGCGGCGAGGACGCCGAGGCGCAGGAGTTTTCCCTGGCGATTACGAGCTGGTGCGACGAGCCGTTCTTCGAGCGGCTTGGCGAGCCGATGCAGCTCAAGTACACCACGCTCTGGAAGGACGCCGAGACGGTCGGCGCCTGGGTCGGGCGAAACTGGAGGAAGCTGCTGGAAAAGTCCCGGGCCTTCGATGCGCTGTTCCTCTCGGGCAGCTTGCCCAAGGCGGTGGAGGACCTCTCAGCGCTGAGCTTCCAGAGCTACCTGATGAACACGATGTGGTGCGTCGGCGAGGACCGGAGCGAGTGGTTCAGCGTCTGGGAGGGCTCCTGCTGGTTCAACTCCACCGTGGACGTCACCTACAACGAGGCGATGTTCTACTTCACCTGCTGGCCGGAACTGCTGGAGATGATCTTCGAGCAGTGGTCGCATCACGCCAACGACTACCCCGAGGAGCAGCGCCGGCGCGGCATTCTCTCGGACGATCACGAACCGCTGGTCGAGTTCCCCGGGGCGATCCTCCAGCACGACATGGGCGCGGGGTGGTCCGCCAACTACATGAGCTATCACCACATGATGCCCGTGGAGGAGAACTCCAACTGGCTGCTGCTGCTCTACGCCCACGGGAAGTGGTGGGGGCGGACCGAACTCTATGAACGCTACGCCGACCTCTCCCGCCGGCTCGCCGAGTACCTGCTCTGGTGCGACTCCACCGGCAACGGCTTCCCCGACCGCGGAACCGCCAACACCATCGACGACGCCACCCCGGCCGTGCAGTACGGACGGGACAAC
>CAYTQL010000508.1:0-1826 GCA_964439555.1 uncultured Planctomycetaceae bacterium
GGGGACCTCCGGGCTCTCGTCGAGCACGATGACCTCGTCGGCCTCGACCACGTGCAGCGAGAGGTCCTTGTCGAACCGAGCGGTCCCGTGGATTCCCACGGCCTTGCGGACATGCCCGGCCAGGCCGGCGTCGCCGTCGGCGTCCTGGACGTAGGCGTCCACGCGGCGGGTCAGGCGGTCGATGACCATGTACCGCCGGGGCGACCTGGGCCCGCCGGAATAGATGCGGCTGGGCAGCAGGATGCCCTGGGCGGCGTAGGCGGTCTTGGGGGCGATCTTCGTGGTGGCGGTTTCGGCGATCTTCGCGCGCTGGAGGTCCAGCTCCTTCTGGCGGTCGAGGGCGGACTCGACCGCCGCGTTGACCTCCTGGAATTCCTTCATCTGTTCCAGGGCGGATTCGAGGTAGGCGATGCGGTATTCCACGTAGGGCTCCAGCGGGTTGCCCTCGGGGACCTTGATCGCCTTGTACCTCGCCAACGCCGCTTCGAGGTCCCGCTCCTTGAGCGGCTTGGCGTACTCGTTCTTGAGGAAGGTCTCGGCCTGGTCGAACTGCTTGCGGACGCGCTTGAGCTCCTGCTCGTTGATGCTCGGCCGGGCCGGCCGGGTCTCGGGCTCTGCGTCATCGCGCGGGGCGGTGGTCGGACGGGTCGTCGGGGCCGCGTCGCGCGTGGTGGGGGCGGTGCGGGCGCTTCCGCCGCCGTTGGCCCCCTCGCCGGTGGTGCGGTCAACCGCCGAAGCTTCGCCGGCGGGTTTGACGAAGTCCTCATGGACGTAGAACTGGGCGTTGGGCACGCGGATCATGTAAAAACCGCGCCCGCGCGTGTCGGTCAGGGAGCCGAGGACCTTTCCGCGCGTGCCCTTGGGAATCTTGCCCTGGTAGGCATCGAAAGCGACCTTCCGCAGGAGCGTCCCTGCGTAGATCTCGGCCTTGTCGGCCGTGACGACGCCCATTTTGGTGCGGGGGTCGACCTTCATGTCCTGCTGCCGGATGACGCTGAAGGCGCCCTTGGGGGCGAAGATCGCCAGCCAGGAGGAGGTGGGAGCCTTCCGGACCACCTTGACGCGGTCGCCCTTCTTCAGGCGGATCGCCGGGTAGCTCAGCGAGGAGGAGGCAGCGCGGACGTTGACCCGGTCGCCGGTGATCTCGCCGGTGTAGGGGTACTCGCGGGTGTCCGATTGACCGGCGGCGACGCCGGCCAGCGCCAGCGCGAGCAGCACAGAGATAGCCTTCGAGCCCATGGTCAGCTCCTTCCGAGCGCAGAAGTCCCAGCATCCGTTGAACCTGCGCACGGTAGCAACGCCCCGCGCGCCTGTCAAGAAACCCCGGCGGGCGTGAACCGCCCGCCGCCGGCGCCCCGACAGGGCGTCCGACGTGTATGGGAGGCCCAATCTGAGAAAAAGCGCAGAATATTGTGAATAGTGGACCCCCGAAAGGGCGTTATATTGGATAGGCGGTTCCGCTCCGTCCACAAAAGAACAAGGCGCATATGACACGGCTCAAAGCGAACATCTTCGAGACGACGGTCTCGCATTTCCTCTCGCCGATCATGGACTTCATGGAAGACCCCACGATCTCCGAGATCATGATCAATGCCCACGACGAGATCTACATCGAGCGTCAGGGGCAGATCATCCGCACCGACGCGAGCTTCGAGGACGGCGAGTCCTTCATGGCCGCGGTGAACAACGTCCTCCAGTACACGGGCAAGCGGATCTCCTACGAGCATCCGCTGATCGACTCCCGCCTGCCCGACGGGTCCCCCAATCACGGGCGCCAGCACCAGGCTCAGATTGGGCGCCACTTCGTGAACGGATATGGCTTTCCC
>CAYTQL010000509.1:0-1825 GCA_964439555.1 uncultured Planctomycetaceae bacterium
TCGGCGTCGCCGGCGCGGCGGGAGAGATCGTCGAAGGTCTTCCGCTCCAGCATGAACGTCAGCTCCTCGGCGCTGGGGGTGAAGATGTCCACGTGGGGCAGGACGTTGCCCAGCACCCCCGGCCAGTCGACCCGCCCGGCGGGGCTCTCCGGGTCCGGGTAGACCATGTCCAGGCTGGTGGTCGCCCCGGCGTCCTTGACCCGGCGGAAGATCTGCTTCAACTCCTCGCCGCCGTTGGCGTAAGTCTGCGCCAGCAGGGGGGGGTAGCCGAAGTGGAAGAGCCGCGCGGCGCCCGCCGCGTCGTAGTCCACGTCCGCGGCGCCGAAGGTGTCGTTCGCGCCGGGGCAGTGCAGGAACATCCGGTCGATGTTCGGCGGGTTGATCACCACCGTGTAGCTGGTGTCCTCGCCGCGGATCACCTGCATGCCCTCTTCGGCGCCGGGAGCTTCGCGACGGATGCTCTCGACCAGCGCCCGGCCGAACATGTCGTCCCCGCACTTGCCCGCCAGTTGGACGCGGTTGCCCAGGCGGCGCAGCGGCAGCCCGGTGTTGCTGACCGGTCCGCCGGTCGAGACCGTCGCCTTGCCGACCTGCATCAGCGCCCCGGGGCGGAGCAGTTCGCCGACGGCGGTGGCGGACGAGGAGATCGCGGGGGTGATGTCCAGGCAGATGTGCCCGGCGACGAGGCAGTCGATGACGTCGCTCATACGGAGCTCCCGGGAGAGTGCGGATCGCGGAATGCGGGGTGCGGATTCCCCATCGTCGGGGTGCATTCGGTGTTCACACGGCGGAGGGGAAGCTACCGCGCCGGACGCGCGGCGTCAATTTCGCCCGGCGTTGCCGGGCGGCGGGGTGCGCGTCCGTATCGTGGGCGGAGGCACAGGCAGGATGCCCGTGCCACGCATCGGCGAGACGTCCACCCCACGGATTCGTCGCGCACCCGGCGGGTTACGCAGGCTCTTGCGGGCGGTTCAGAGGGCGCTGCACGCGGCCAGGGCCATCGCGCAGGCCCCGAGCCCCAGCAGCAGGACCTCGCCCAGATTGGCCATCAGACGGTAAAGCATGGCGGCGCTCCTGAGACGCTCCATTGGACATATCGGATGCGGTAAGGTGAGCCCTGAAGGGAAAGCGCGGGTGAAGGTTTCTTGGGGGCGGCGACCGGTGCGACGGCCCTCCGCCCCCGGTGTGCGGTCACTCGGGCTTTCTGGTTCGGCGATTGCGGCGTCCGGGCCGCGGGGGACGCTTGTCGGCGCCGAGGGTAGCCCGGCGGCGGAGGATGTGATGGTAGTGCTGGGCGAAGCGGTGGGCCTCGTCCCGGACGCTCTGGAGAATCCGCAGCCCGGGATCCCGGCGGGGAAGCTTCAGCGGCTCGGGGCGCCCGTGGACGTGGACGATCTCCTCCTTCTTCGCCAGCGACAGAAGCACCGGCGGGGTGAACTCCATCTCATCGAAGGCGCTGTACGCGGCCGCGAGCTGCCCCTTCCCGCCGTCGATGAGCACGATGTCCGGGAACAGCTCGGCGTTCATTCCCGCGAGCTTGTACCGCCGCCAGACGACCTCCCGCAGCGAGGCGAAATCGTCGGCGCCCTCGACGGTCTTGATCTTGTACCGTCGGTACCCGCTTTTGAACGGCTTGCCGTCCAGGAAGCAGACCATCGAACCGACGGTTTCCATCCCGCCGAGGTGAGCGATGTCGAACCCCTCGATGCTCCGCGGGGGCTCGGGCATCTCCAGCAGTTTCCCCAGCCGGGCCAGCCCGTCGGCCGGGTCCACGTAGAACACCTCCGGCTGGACATGCTCGCCGACGAGCCCGCGCTTCTGGAGC
>CAYTQL010000510.1:0-1813 GCA_964439555.1 uncultured Planctomycetaceae bacterium
TGCCCACCTGCCCGTCGAAGGTCATGAAGTTGTAGAGCGCCAGCGGCGCCATCTGGACGATGTCGACCTCGAGGTCCGCCTCCTGGAAGAAGGCGAGCATCTCCATCACGTCCTGGCGCTTCATCGCGAAGATGCCGCACTCGACCTCGGGCGAATCCTCGTCCTCGAAGGTCTGGTGACGCCAGATCACCTCCTCCATCGGGAAGGGGATCTGCTGTTCGGCCTCGAACTTCACGATGTCGGGGATGCGCTTTCGCTCGACCGGCGGGAGCTTGACGAAGCGGGTGAAGCTGCTCTGCCCGGGGGCGGCGACGGCAATCCTCGAGCCGCCGACGTTGTTCCGCGCGAGGAACTGTTCCAGGGCGTTGCGGATAAGCTGGGGGCGGTCGGCGTCCGGCTGGGAGAGGATTTTCGGATATTCCACGACGTCGAAGGCTTCCAGTTCCAGCGCGCCTTCGTCCAGTTGAAGCTTCAGGGCCTTGAGGGAACATTGACCGACGTCGATGCCCCAGACACTCGTCGCGTTCGCCATACCTGCTCCTTGCTGAGCGACTTCACCGGACCCGCACCGAAACACTCGCCGCTTCGCGGGGGTTTCAAGGGCGGACAATCCCTGCGCCCGCCCCGGCGGGTGCGGTATGATACATGCTCAGCGAAGCGGCGGCAACGCCCCGGTCGGCAAATTCCGACGCCCGCGCCGCGAGCAGTCTTCCCGGTGAGCATGCCTCGATTTACGATCACAACTCTCGGCTGCAAAGTCAACCAGTACGAAAGCGCCGCGGTCGACCGCGCCCTGCGGGACGCCGGGCTCGATCCGCTGAAAGGCCCGCCCTCACAGGCCGATCTGCTCGTCGTCAACACCTGCTGCGTTACGCGAACCGCCATGCGGAAGAGTCGCCAGACCCTCCGCCGGGCGCTGCGCGAGGCGCCCCGGGCGGCCGTGCTGGTGCTCGGCTGCTACTGCGACGTGGACCCCGACGCCGTCCGCAAAGCATTGAGCGACGCCGCCGGCGATCGACGCGAAATCTTCCTCGCCGGACACCACCGGGGCGCCCGGGAAGCGATCGCCGCAGCGGTCCGGGCGGTCCTCGGAAAGCCCCTCGCGCCCGCCGGGGCGGCGGAACCGACGCCCGCGCCGCTCAAGCAGCGGCGGGCCCGCGCCGCCGAAGAGGCGCCGCCCGCCTCGCTCGGCGCGATCGACCGCTTCCCCGCCCATCAGCGGGCCTTCGTGAAGGTCCAGGACGGGTGCGACGCCTTCTGCTCCTACTGCGTCGTGCCCTTCGCCCGCTGCCGGGTCACCAGCCGTCCCGCCGGCGAGGTCCTCGACGAGTGCCGCGCCCTCCTCGACGCCGGGCACCGGGAGATCGTCCTGTGCGGGGTCTTTCTGGGGGCCTACGGACAGCCCACGACCGTGCGACGCCACTGGGAACGGCGCTCGGAGCTGCCGGAACTGCTGCGACGCGTCAGCGAACTGCCCAGGCTCTGGCGGGTGCGGCTGAGCAGCCTGGAGCCCGGCGACGTGACCGAAGAACTCGTCGAGGCGCTCGCCGGGGCTCCCGCCGCCGCGCCGCATCTGCACCTCCCCCTCCAGTCCGGCTCGGGATACATACTTAAAAGGATGAACCGCCAGTACACGCCGGACGAGTTCCGCGACGCCGTCGCCCGCCTTCGGTCCGCGCTGGACCGGCCGGCGATCACCACCGACGTGATCGTCGGCTTCCCCGGCGAGAGCGACGCCCACTTCCTCGAAACGCTCACGACGATCGAGCAGGCGGGGGTCTCGAAGATTCACGCCTTCCCCTTCTCGGCCATT
>CAYTQL010000511.1:0-1784 GCA_964439555.1 uncultured Planctomycetaceae bacterium
GAAGTACGGCTCGGGCAAACCCCCGGCTCTCGGCGGGCGGGCCGTATCGGACTCCAAGAAGAAACGCCCCAGCGTCCTGCCGTTCGTGGAGGCCGGTCTGGGCGTCTACATGCTGGTCTGTGCGGTCGTCAGCGTCATCAACTTCCGTGCGGCCATGGCGACCCCGTTCCTGCTGATCTTCGCGTTCGGATTCTTCTTCGTCTCGACGCTGACCTTCCAGGCCGAACGGGCCGGGCGCCGTAAGTCCGCCGAGGCCGAAGAGCCCGCCCTGGCGCCGGTCGACAGCGAAGCCTGATTGGGTTGCCCCGATAGCGACTTTGGGCCCGGCCTCTGGCGAGTGTCCGGGCCTTTTCCCTTTCGGGACCCGGCGGGGATGCCGTGTCGAATGCGAGGGACGGGACTCGAACCCATACCCCTTTCGGGACCAGGACCTAAACCTGGCGCGTCTGCCGATTCCGCCACCCTCGCAGCAGCGTGAATATACACGATGGCCGGACGATCTCCCCAGCAGATTTCCGGGTTCCGGTGTCTTGGCGGACCGGTCGCAGGGTCGGGCATGGCAGGCGACGCCGAACCGGGTTGTCCCGCCAACGTAATAAGGCAAAGTCACTTAGGAGCCCCTTGCCCGGCGTGATGGGAACTTTGGCACGGCTTTTTGATCCAACCAGGTGCCGGGGCTGTCCGACCATTAGTCTGCGGGCCGGCTTTTCCCGGTAGGGTAGGGGCTGTTTTTGCGTTTATAATGGCGTAACGGCTGCCCTTTTCCGGAGCAGCGAACCGCCCATAGGAGTGCACCCATGCGTTCAAGCGGAACTGGATTGGGGCTGAAGTCGAAACTGATCGTGGCCTTGGCCGCCGCGTGTCTGGCGAGCGCGGCCCTGCCGGTCGCGGCCCAGCAGGTGGCCGCACGCGAGAAGACAGAGTCCGCGACCGCGTTGATGTCTCGGGCGATGCAACAGGCCCTCTCCGGCGATTTCACCGCCAGCATGAAACTCTTCCGCCAGGCCTCCCAGGCCGACCCGAAGGACGCCAAGGCCAGGAAGGTGGTCGAGCACTCGGTCTCGTCATACTCGGCCACGACAAAGGAGGCGAAGTCCTGGTCGCCCAGCACGTCGTAGAAGGCGAAGGCATACTCGGCGGTGTTGACCATCAGGTCGAGCCCCGCCACCTCGAAGAAGGACGGGGCCTTGACGTCGGTGGTCTCGCGATCGGCGATGTCGCCGAACACCGTGGTGTCGGTCCACACCTCGAGCGAGTTCCAGCGCCGGGTCCCGTCGTTGACCACCGAGCCGATCAGGGTCCAGCCCCCGCCGTCGGAGGTCATGTCGCAGTAGGCCGGGTAGACCCCGGTCGCGGCGCCGGTGAGGTAGTAGACGCCGTCGCCGACCGAGGCTTCGGCTTCGAGGATCAAGAAGCAGCTCCCGGCCGGGCACTCCTCGCCCGAGCCCAGGACCCCGTTGTCCGCCACTCCATCGCAGTCGTCGTCCAGGCCGTTGCACCGCTCCTCGGCCTCGGGGTTGATCTCCGGGTCTTCGTCGTCGCAGTCGGTCGGCTCGGCGGCGAACCCCTCCGGGGCCTCGCAGGCCCGGCGGGTCTCGTCCTCGACGCCGAAGCCGTCGCCGTCGCCGTCGGCGTACCACGTCGCCGCGTCGACCGCGTCGTCCTCGTCGGTGGACCCGTCGCAGTCGTTGTCGTCACCGTCGCAGACCTCGTCGGGCGCCGGGTTGATGGCCACGTCGCCGTCGTCGCAGTCCGCGGCGAGGTCGTCGGGGTTGACCACGTCG
>CAYTQL010000512.1:0-1763 GCA_964439555.1 uncultured Planctomycetaceae bacterium
GGCGCTTGTGGTGCCTCCGTTTCGGCCAGGGGTCCGGGAAGTAGACGTGCACGCGCCAGAGGCTCCCGGGCGGGACATTCCGGCGGAAGAAAACCCCCGCGTCGGTATGGAGCATGCGGAGGTTCTCCAGCCCCCGGCGTCGGAACCGGTCGGCCGAGTAGAGGGCGTACGACCGCGCGTACTCGATGCCCAGGAAATTCAGCTCCTCCCGGGCGGCGGCCCGGGCGAGGAGGAACGTGCCCTTCCCGGTCCCGATCTCGACCTCCACGGGCCTGGCGTTCCCGAACACCGCCGGCCAGTCGATCAGCCCGTCCTCCGCCCCGTGTTCCACCCACGCGCCGGAGACATCCACCTCCCGCCCGTGAGCCAGGTTCTTCGCACTTTCCGCTCGCATGCGGGCATCATAGCGGAAAGGGCAATGGTGATTCACCGCAGAGATCGCGGGAACGCGGAGAACGGCAAGCCGGGCAATCCGGGGCTCGCCGAGCGTTCGGCGGGTCTCCGGTCAATCCGGTCCCGTTGCTTGCATCTCCGCGGGCGCGGGGCATAATGGGCGTTCACGTCGGAGTTGCCGATCTCTGCGGTTCGAACGTCGTCACGAAGGAGCACAGCATGAAGCTTGGCGTCATGGGAGCGTTGTTCGGGGGCATGAGTCTGGACGAGTCGCTGGACTACTGCGCCCGGCTGGGGCTGGACTGCATCGAGCTGCCGGTCGGCGCGTTCCCGGGCGATCCGTGGGACCTCGCGGGCATTCACACCAGCAAGACGAAGCTCAAGGAGCTCAAAGCGAAGATCGCCGATCGCGGGCTGGAGGTCGCGGGCGTCGCCTGTCACGGCAATCCGGTCCACCCGGATAAGCGCAGGGCGAACGCCGATCACAAGGCCCACCGGGCGGCGGTCTACCTCGCCGAGGCGTTCGAAACCGTCGTGATCAACTTCTCCGGCTGCCCGGGCGGCGGGCCGAAAGACCGCACGCCGAACTTCATCACCTGCCCCTGGCCGCCCGAGTTCATGGAGATGAGCGAGTACCAGTGGAAGAAGGTGCTCATCCCGTACTGGAAGAAGGAGAACGACTTCGCCGGGAAGCACGGCGTGAAGATCGCCTTCGAGGCGCATCCGGGGATGGTGCTGCACAATCCCGAGGACATCGTCCGCCTTCGTGACGAGGCCGGGAAGAACCTCGGGGCGAACCTGGACCCGAGCCACTTCTTCTGGCAGGGAATCGACCCGATCGAGGCGGCGCGGTATCTCGGCGAGCACGAGTGCATCTTCCACGTGCACGCCAAGGATTGCGAGATCGACCCGCGGAACTCGAAGATCTGCGGCAACCTGGACATCAAGAGCTACGGCGAGGTCAAGACCCGCGCGTGGGTCTTCCGCACCTGCGGATACGGGCACGGGCCGGAGTTCTGGCGTCCGTTCTTGAGCATGCTCCGCCGCTACGACTACGACGGCGTGGTGAGCATCGAACACGAAGACTCGCTGATGAGCATGAACGAGGGCTTCGAGAAGGCCGTCGAGTTCCTTAAGCCCCTGATCATCCGAGAAGAAGCCGGCGAGGCCTGGTGGTTCTAGGGGCGCTGTGAGCGACGCCGATCCGGGCGTCGGACGCGGCGACTCGCCCCATCCCGGACTTCGGAGCGATGCATCGCACGCCGTTGAGGCGGCAATCCGGCGGAAAGCCCGGAGCATGACGACCGACGCGCCGAAACACGTGACGATCATCGGCGTCGGGCTGCTGGGCGGCTCGGCGGGCCTGGCGC
>CAYTQL010000513.1:0-1761 GCA_964439555.1 uncultured Planctomycetaceae bacterium
GGAAGTCCCCTCGTGCCTGCGGTGCGAGGCGATCCGCGAGGAGAAGGCGAAGGTGCTCCGCTCGATCCCCTCGCTGCGGACCGAGGAGGTCCAGCAGTTCACCGTGCGCGGGCAGTACCTCGGCAACGACGACGGGCCGGGCTATCGCGAGGAGGAGGGCGTCGCCGAAGACTCCGAGACCGAGACCTTCGCGGCCGTGAGGCTCCAGGTGAACAACTGGCGCTGGGCGGGCGTGCCGTTCTACCTTCGGACGGGCAAGCGTCTGGCGAAGAAGGCCAGCGAGATCATCGTCGTCTTCCGCCGCGAGCCGATGGAGTTCTTCGACGCCTCCTCATGCGACATGCGGGGGGCGAACCGCTTGGCGATCCGCATCGTCCCGGACTCGGGCATCGGGCTGACCATCGACGCGAAGGTCCCCGGCGCCCGGATGCTGCTCCGCCCGGTGACGATGAACTTCCAGTACGATACCGCCTTCGAGAGCGCGTCGCCGGAGGCGTACGAGCACCTGATTCTCGACGCGGCGCGCGGTGACGGGACGCTGTTCATCCGCACCGACGAGGTGGAGGAGTGCTGGCGGATCGTCGACAGCATCCGCAAGGGCTGGGACCGCCGCGACGGACCGCCGCTGAATTTCTACGCTCCCGGCGCCTGGGGCCCCGAGGGCGCCGAGGCTATCTTCAAGGACCCGTACCGACGCTGGCAGCCGCTCTGAGGAGGACGCGATGTCCGAAGCGCAGAAGAAGCCGAAGATCGTCGTCGAGCCCACCGACGAATCCGCCACCGCCTGGGTCGCCGAACTCGTCAAGAGCGTGATCTGCCAGTCGGTCGCCCAGCGGGGGCGCTGCTGCTGGGCCCTCGCGGGCGGCACCACGCCGCGGGACCTCTACCAGCGGCTCGTGGACACGGTCGCCGAGGACGAGGTCCCCTGGCCGGCGGTGGAGATCTTCTTCGGCGACGAGCGCGACGTGCCCCAGGACGACGTGGACTCCAACTACCGCATGGTCCAGCGGACGCTCCTGGACCACGTGCCCATCGCGCCCGACAACGTCCATCCCATGCGGGCCGACGCCGAGGACATCCAGGCCGCCGCCGCCGAGTACGAACGCACCCTCCGCGAGCGCGTCGGCGACGATCCGAACGAGACGCCCCGGTTCGACCTGGTCCTGCTGGGCATGGGCGGCGACGGGCACACCGCCAGCCTCTTCCCGGGGTGCAGCGAAACGCTGGAGGAGCAGGACAAGCTCGTCACCGCCTACCACGTGCCCGTGCTCGGGCGGGACCGCATGACGATCACCTTCCCGCTGATCGCCGCGGCGCGGAACGTGGTGATGCTGGTGACCGGGCCGGACAAGGCCGAGGCGGTCGATGCCCTGCTCTGCGACGACGAGGAGAGACGCCGGAGCATCCCGGCCGGGCGGGTTCGCGTCGAAGAAGGCACCTTCACTCTCGTCCTGGACGAGGACGCCGCGCGCCTCCTCGACGGATAGCGACAGCCTTCTCGCTCGGGGTTTACGCTCCAGCCCGGCGCGCGGTGGAAGTTGAGGCTCACGTGCAGTCCGTAGCGTCGTCCGAGGTCCACGGCCGCGTCCACGCGTTCCAGCCCGGCCGGGTCGATCGAGAAAAGATCGTCCCCGTCGATCCAGCAGGTGTAGGTTATCGGCAGGGGGAGGAAGTCGAAGCCCCACGCGGCGACCCAGCTGAACTCGTCCTCGTCCCACCGTCCCGGGCTTGTCGAGGTGAACATCCCGAGCAGGTTGAAGC
>CAYTQL010000514.1:0-1752 GCA_964439555.1 uncultured Planctomycetaceae bacterium
CAAGGAGGTGTTCGGCGGGTTCGGGCGGAACTTCGCCAACCCGGCGATCGTGGGTCGGCTTTTCGTGTACGTCTCCTTCCCGGTCCCGCTGACCGCCAACTTCGTCCCCGCCTTCAAGGGCTTCCCCGGGGGGTTCGCCGAATGGGCGGCGGGCCCGGGCAACCTCCCCGGGTACATCGCCGAGGCGGGCGTCAAGGCCGGCGACGTGGTCACCCAGGCCTCGCCCCTGTTCGTGCTGCGCGACTACGGACCGCAGGTCGCCGAACAGGTCAGCCGGCTTCAGATGCTGCTGGGCAACATCGGCGGAACGGTCACCGTCGACGGCTCGCAGGAAGTCCTCGCCGCCGGGTCGATGGGCGAGGGCTCCGGGCTGATCGTTCTCCTCGCGGCCGCGTACCTCCTGGCGACGAAAACCGCCAACTGGCGGATGATGATCCCCACCTTCGTGGGTATCGGCGCCGCGACGTTGATCTTCCGACACCTGCTGGGCTTCGGCGCCTGGTCGCCCGGCTCGCCGTCGGTCGCACCCTTCCACTACAACCTCCTGGGCGGCACCACGCTCTACGTGAGCGTCTTCATGGTCACCGACCCGGTCTCCGCACCGCGCAAGGACGCCGCGAAGATCGCCTACGGGTTCTTCGTGGGCTTCGCCATGGTCGTGCTGCGCTGGCGCGGGATTTTCGTCGCCGCGGCGAGCTTCTCGCTGCTGCTGGGCAATATCGTCGGACCGCTGATGGACATCGGCGTCGAAGCCTGGGAGGAGCGGAAGAAGGCCAAGGCAGCCGCCGCCCCGGCCGCGGCGGAGGAGGCGTCCGGTGGCGATTGACCCGAACAAGTCCCCGCTCTACATCATCGGTTTCGCGGCCGTGATCAGCGCGATCTTCACCGCGGCGATCATGGCGCTGCACGTGGCGACCGCGCCGATCGTGGAACGCAACCGCCGGCTGCTGGTGGAGAAGGCTCTGGTGGAGCTGTTCCAGCTCGGCGACCCGGAGGCGATGTCCGCCGAGGAGGTCGCCTCGCTGGTTCGCCGCCGGGTGGCGGGGTACAACCCGGGCGAGGTCGCCGGGGCGACCGGCGGAAAGGACCTCCCCGGGACGACGCCCGAAGACCTCCGCCGGCGCGAGATCACGATCACCGATCCCCGGACCGGGACGAAGATCCCGCTGTACGTCGCCTTCAAGCAGGACCTGCCCTCCGACGAGCCGCCGCGATGGCGGGACAAGTCGCAGGTCATCGCCTACGCCTTCCCGATCGACGGCGTGGGCTTCTGGGCGGGCATCGACGGGCTGCTGGCCCTCCAGCCGGACCTCGAACGGACGCTGGGGATGGTGATCCTCAACCACCAGGAGACGCCCGGGCTCGGCGGGCGGATCACCGAAAGCCGCTTCCGCGGGCAGTTCATCCCCTCCGAACGGGCGAACGACCGGGGCGTGCTGGTGACGATTCCCGCCGACGGACAGGTGGTGCGGATGAGCAAGGACACCCCCCCGCCGACCAGCGACGCCTACGAACGACACATGGACTCGATCACCGGCGCCACGGGCACGTCGACCGCCCTGGCGAATTTCCTGAACGAAGACATCCGGATGTTCCAGCGCGCCGCGAAGGCGGCCGGGCTGAAGTAAGCACGAAACGCGAAAACGGGTTTCCGCACGGAGTGCTGCTGTGCCACAAGACGTTCCCACGACAGGCCGGGCCGTTCTGATCCAACTCTGGCAGGAGAACCCCATCTTCCGCCAGGTGCTGGGC
>CAYTQL010000515.1:0-1751 GCA_964439555.1 uncultured Planctomycetaceae bacterium
ACTGTAACAGCGTGTTGCCCAGGAAGGTCGTTCCCGTCAGCCTGCTGTACCACGCCGCCAGCGGAATGATTGATGCGGTGAACATGCCCGGAAAAATACCCTAAACCCCCGTCCGGAGCAAAGGAGTAATGCCGCCGCCGGACGACCGGGGTGCGCGTCCGTATTGTGGCATGGCCATCTTGGCCACGCATGGGCGAGACGCCCATGCCACAAATTTGTCGCGCATACGACGACCGGCTTCCGAGCCGGCGCCTGACCGGCGCTTCCGTCACGCGCCCAGCGGAGCGGCCGGGCTCAGAGAATCCCCATCCGCGCCAGGAAGATCGTTGCGGTGACGGTGATCGGGCTGATCAACGTCGAGTAGAGCACCGCGCGGGCGGCGAAGCCGGGGTGGTTGTCGAACTCCAGGCACAGGAGCATGGCGTTGACGGCGGTCGGGGTCGCCGAGCCGATCAGCAGCACCTGGGCGAGAAAGCCCCGGATGCCGAAAAGCCACAGCAGGACCAGCGCCACGACCGGCCCGCCGAGCAGACGCAGCAGGACCGAGAGTTTCACCGGTTCGCCGGCGGCGTTCGCGGCCCGGCGGACGGCGCCCAGTTGCGCCCCCAGCGTCAGCAGCGCCACGCCGAGAAAGGCGTCGCGGATGTAGAGCAGCACCTGCCACAGCGGTGCGATCGCCCGGGCGAGATCGCGGGCGTGGTCCGGACCCAGCCAGGCGGCGATCTGCACCGTAACGCCCGCCGCGGCCATGGCATAGATCGGCGGGAGCTTGACGATGTGGCGGAGGTTCTCCCGCCAGCTCGGCCGGGCCTTCTCGTGGGCCCCGGCGGCGACGAGGAAGATCCCCGCCGTGAAGCCCGTGAGGTTCTGCGTGACCATCACGAACACCTGCGCGCCCATCGCCTCGGCGCCGAGCCCGGACTGTCGGAACGCCAGGTCCTGGAGGGGCAGCCCGTAGTTGCCCGAGTTGTTGTAGACCGTTGTCATCAGCAGGGCGGTGCGGGCGTCGCGCGGCACGCCGCGGACCGCCCCGGCGACGTAGCTGACCGCGCCGATGCCCCCCTGCATTGCGAGGGTGAACCCGATGATCTGCACCATCTGCGTCCCGGCCAGGGAGGAGCCCACCAGCGAGGTGTAGATCATCGCGGGGATGACGTAGTAGAAGTTCAGCCGCCGGAGCGTGGCCATGTCCAGCCCCAGACGGCGCTGGAGGAAGAACCCGATTCCCGCGATCAGCAGGATCGGCAGGACGATGGTGTAGAAGATCGTCCCGAGCTGGGCGAGGATGGTTGCCAAATCCGTCATCCGGGGGATGATGCGCGGCGGGAACGGAAATGTCTAACGGCGAATGACGTGCGGGGCGGGCGGGGGGCGACGCCGGCCCGCATCCCGTCCGGGGCGGGGGCGGGTTTCCCGCGGGTCATGGCGTCATTGCCGGTCCGTTCAGCGCTTCCGCTTCGCGGCGCGATACTTCAGCGCCGCGTCGATGAACTCCTGGAGGTCCCCGTCGAGCACGCGGTCGGTGTGGGGGCTTTTGAGGTCGGTCCGTTCGTCGCGGACGAGCTGGTAGGGGTAGAGGACGTAGGAGCGGATTTGCGAACCGAAGGCGATTTCGCCCTTGTCGCCGTACATCTTGGACAGTTCGGCGTCGCGTTTGGCCTCGGCCATCTGGTAGAGCTTGGCCATGAGCATCTTGCGGGCCTGGGCGCGGTTCTGGTGCTGGGACCGCTCGTTCTGGCACTGGACGACGG
>CAYTQL010000516.1:0-1707 GCA_964439555.1 uncultured Planctomycetaceae bacterium
TAAATCCAAAGACTACCCGAGCCGGGGGTGGCTCACTTCATAGCTTCTCCTTCCCATCGCGGCCGGTGTGTGGAGGGATGGTAGACCGCCCGGGTGCGCCTGTCAAGCAAGCCCGACGTGCAGCGGTGGACGGCGGCGGTTGCCTGCGGCGTCCGCGTTCGGGTACCATCCTCCGACCGTACACGGGCAGACCGGTCCGACCGGCCGACGTTGGGTCAACCCAGGAGACTCGCGTGAAAAACGGAGACGTTCCCGAAGCGGCCGTCGGCCGGATCAGCCTGTACCTGCGGCACCTCGAGCAGCTCCGCCGGGAGGGGCGGCAGCGCACCTCCAGCGGGAGAATCGCCCGCCGGCTGCACCTCTCCGATGCCCAGGTGCGGAGGGACCTGGCGTACTTCGGGCATTTCGGCCGACCGGGGCTGGGCTACGAGGTCGACGGGCTCATCGACGCCCTCCGCGGCGTGCTGGGCACCGACAAGTCCTGGGCCGTGATCGTCGTCGGCGTGGGCGACCTCGGGCGCGCCCTGCTTCGCTACCGCGGTTTCCAGCGTCGCAGCTTCCGGATCGTCGCGGCCTTTGACGTCGCGCCGGGCAAGATCGGACGACGGGTCGGCGGCGTCCGCGTTCACGCGCTGGAGGACCTCGAGCGCGTCGTCACCGAGCAGGAGGTGCACCTGGCGATTCTCACCGTGCCGGCGGCGGCGGCGAACGACGTGGCCGGGCGGCTCGTGGACGCGGGAGCCGAGGGGATTCTGAACTTCTCGCCCACCACGCTCCAGGTCGCCGAACGGGCGGCCGTGAAGCCCGTGGACGTCGGTGCGAGCCTGGAGCAGCTCGCCTTCCAGGTCGCCCGGAAGCAGACCGCCCGCTGAGCCGCTGGCCGGGGCGGACGGGCGATGCTATCCTCCCGGACATGGATTCCCCGTTGACCATCCACCGCATGACGCTGTGGCGTACGGCGATCCCGTCCCAGACGTTCGAGCACGCGGCCGCGGCGCGCAACCTCGCCGAGGCGCTGGTGCTGCGGGCGGATTTCGACGGGTGGGTCGGCTGGGGCGAGACGCTCCCGCGGACGTACGTCACCGGCGAGACCTTCGAGACCGTGCGGAGGGACCTCGCCACCTTCTTCTGGCCGTGGGCGTTGGAAGGGCCGATCACGCCCGAGCGCCTCTCGCAGCTCCCGCTGGAGCGGGACGGGCGGTGCGTCAACGCGGCGGCGTGCCTGGTGGACCTCGCCTGCCGGTGGGCCTGGGGCCCGCCGCGGCGCAGAGCGATTTCCGCGCGGGTTTCGGGGGTGCTCGGCTCGGCCGATCCGGACCGGACCGCTCGCCGCCTGCGACTGATGCGCTGGTTCGGGCTGCGGAACTTCAAGCTCAAGCTCGGGCTCGGCGACGCGGAGGACGAGGCGAACCTCCGGCTCGTCTGCGACGCCCTGGGAGGCGGGCTCTCCGGCGGCAAGTTCACCCTCCGCGCCGATGCGAACGGCGCCTGGACGCCCGACGAGACGCCGGAGCGGACAGTCGAACTCGCCCGGCGGGGGGTCAACCTCGTCGAGCAGCCGACCTTCGCACCGGCCGCGGAGCTGGCGGAGCTGGCGCGTTGTTGCGAACTGCCGCTGATCGCGGACGAGTCGCTGCTGACGACCGCCGACGCCGAGACGCTGTTCGACGCCGCTCCGAAGATCGCCTCAATATCCGGTTGTCCAAG
>CAYTQL010000517.1:0-1705 GCA_964439555.1 uncultured Planctomycetaceae bacterium
GTGGTGTACGTTGATATCAAGCGACTTGCCCATGATTCATCCTCGTCTGTGGCGAGGGCGTCCGGCCCTCGGGGTTCGCGGGCGTTACGCCCGCGCGTCTGTTCTGCGGTCTCCGGCCGGTCGTTTCGCCGAAGCTGCGGCGCCCGGAGAGGCAGGAAGCCGAAACGCCTTCCGCGGTTCGCGAACGCGCGGTTTGCACGCAATCGGCGCCCTGTGCCTCCGGGGCGAACGTCGTTTCTATTCCACTTTAGCCTGCGTGGGCGGCTCGGCGACGTCGTAGACGCCGTTGAAGAGCCGGAATTCCTGCTGGATCTCCTCCAGCGTGAGCCCGAACTCGTCCAAAATATCCTTGGCGGCGCGGTTGTTGGGGTCGGAGATCAGCCCGCGGCAGCCGTAGCAACGTCCGCCGTAGCTCGGGCACCAGGCGTTGCACCCGGCCCGGGCGATCACGCCGAGGCAGTACTGCCCCTTGTGGTAGAGGCAGACGTTCTCGCGGAGCTTGCACTCGACGCAGACGGGATAATCGGGAATCTGCGGCTTGCGCCCGACGAGGGTGCTCTTGACGACCTCCAGGAACTCTTCCTTGGGGATCGGGCAGCCGTGGATCTTGGCGTCGACGGTGATCGCCGCCTCGATCGGCAGGGCCGGGGAGGTCTCGTACCAGTCGGCCTTGTCGCCGTAGACGGTCTTCATCGCCTCCGGGATGCCGCGGAAGTTCTTGAGCACGTTCAGCCCGCCGGTGCAGGCGCAGGCGCCGAGGGCGATGACGATCTTGCTGTGCTTGCGGATCTTCTCGAGGCGGGCGCGGTCGCTCTCGCGGGTGAAGGCGCCCTCGACGAAGGCGATGTCGCAGTCCCACTCGCGATCGTCGATCGCCTCGCGAAACTGCACGATGTCCACGTGCCCGAGGATGTCCAGCAATTCGTCCTCGCAGTTGAGGACCTGCAGCTGGCACCCCTCGCAACTGGTGAAATCGTGGAACGTTACTCTCGGTTTATCGGCCATGGCTCACTCTCAAAATACGACAGAAGCGGCGACCGCGGGGGCGCCGGGAACGGCAGGCCTCGACGCTGTCCTGCGATGAATCCGCCATCCGTGATTCGGAATTCGCAATCGGTCAGATTCCCTCGCGGAGTCTCATCACTTCCGCGTAGCTGAAGATCGGGCCTTCCTGGCAGACGTAGACGTTGCGGATCTGGCAGTGCCCGCACTTGCCGAGCCCGCACTTCATGCGGCGCTCGAGCGAGCAGTAGATGTTGGGCTTCCGCAGGCCCATCGCCAGGGCCTCCAGCACGGCAAACTTGAACATGATCGGCGGGCCGATGATGAACGCCACCGTGTTGGCGGGGTCGGGTTTGTCGATCTTCCTGAACAGCGTGGTGATCACGCCGGTGTTCCCGGTCCAGTCGTCGTCCGGGCGGTCGACGGTCTCGAGGAAGGTGCAGTCTTCGCGGGCGTCCCACGCGGCGAGGTCCTCGGCGAACAGCCGGTCGCTCGGCGTGCGGGCGCCGTAGAGGATCGTGACGCTGTTGAACTTCTCCCGGTCGTTCAACGCCGCGAGGATGAAGCTCCGGCAGGGCGCCAGTCCGAGCCCCCCGGCCACGAAGAGCAGGTCCTTCCCGGCGACGGTGTCCATGTCGAACCCGTTGCCGAAGGGGTATTATTCAGAACGGAGCAAAGCCAGTATCCTGCTGCAGCTCATCGC
>CAYTQL010000518.1:0-1699 GCA_964439555.1 uncultured Planctomycetaceae bacterium
ACCTGCTGGGGATCGTGGCGGTGGCGACGCTGCTGCTGGTGGCGCCCGTTCCGCGGGTGCTCGGGCCCGGCATGTCCCGCGCGGAGAAAGCCGACCGCAAGGCGCTGGCGTACGCCACCTTCAACGGCGGCGAGCGGGAGGTGGTGCTCACCGCGGCGCCGCTGGCGATCATGGAGTACCACCAGATCAACCGCGTGGACGGCTGGCTGAGGCAGGGCGACCCGCGGGTGGCGATGGACAAGGGCTACCAGTTGCACCATTCCAAGGTGGTCCTCGGCAGCGGGCAGCTTTCGGGCAATGCCGGATGGGAGGAAGGCGACGTCTACTTTCGCCTGCTCCCCGACGACCACACCGACTTCATCTACAGCGTCATCGGCGGGCGGTGGGGGTTCCTCGGGGCCGTGGGCGTGCTGCTGGCGTACGCGGTGATCTTCCTGTTCGGCGTCGAGATCGCGGTAATCACCCACGACCCCTTCGGACGCCTGCTGGCGGTGGGAGTGCTGGCGCTGCTGGCGACGCAGATCTTCATCAACGTCGGCATGACGATGGGCCTGATGCCGATTACCGGAATGACGCTCCCGCTGGTCAGCTACGGCGGCTCGTCACTGGTGGTCAACTGTGCGGCGCTGGGGCTGCTGGTGAACGTCGGGCAGCGCCGCCCGATCCTCCTGGGACGCCGGCCGTTCGATTTCGACGAAAAGCCCGGCAAGCCCCCGACCCCCTACAGCCCCCTCAACGACGGCGTGTGGGGCAAAGGCCGGGTGGGGTGACTACGCGGAGGAAGCCCGGTGAAGTGGGGCTGACGAAGGAAAACCTCGGCGACGCGAGCAGTTTTCGCCGACATTACCTGGGCGACTGGAGCAGCAGGGCGACCTGGGAGTAGTATCCGGCCCAGAGGATGCTGAGCCCGGCGTAGAGCCCGCAGAGGCCCCAGCAGGCGACTTCGGTCATCAAGCGCGTGCGGGTGAAGGCGAAGATCACCGTCGCCAGGGTCACCAGCGAGAGTTTGAAGACAATCAGCATCGGCGGGGAGTGCAGCAGTCCGGCCGCAAAGGGGTTGAGCTCCTCGAACCCGCCCAACTCGACCGCGTGCAGCGTGAGCCCGAGGTCGATGCTGTTGAGCAGCCAGAGCACCAGCAGCATGCGGATGACCCGCCGGCTGCGCCGGGCGCCGGGGTCCTGCCCGTAGCGGAGTTGGGCCCACCACGCCCAGCGGCTCGCGGTGGTCGAGGCGCTCTGGTAGCCTATGGACGGGAGATGACTCATACCGCTAAGACCATCGGCCCAACGCCGGACCGACTTAAGCAACCCTCCGCCGTGGCGGGACGCACCGTACTGACGCGGGTTTCCGGGCATGACTGAGTTCGAGTCATTCTACGCCGCCCCCCTGGCCGCCGCCCACGCCGCGCGGGAAACGCTTCGCCTCGACGACGGATACGAGACGCCCGCGTTCCTGTGGACCCCGGGGGAAGCGCCCGCCGCGCCGCTGCTCTACCTGCACGGAATCCAGTCCCACCCGGGTTGGTTCACGCGCAGCGCCGCGCGGCTGCGGGAAGCGGGACACCCGGTCTACCAGCCGACGCGTCGGGGCAGCGGACTCAACGAACGGGACCGCGGCGATGCGCCGAACGCCGGACGCCTGCTCGACGATGTTCGCGCCGCGGCCGACCGGCTGTGCGAAGCATGCGGGGCGGAGCGG
>CAYTQL010000519.1:0-1687 GCA_964439555.1 uncultured Planctomycetaceae bacterium
GCATGGACGCATCATACTCTCCGCCGGCCTCGTGCGACAGTTCCGTAGATCGCCTGCGCGCCCGAGCCCCTCGGCAACCTTCGCGGCGCTCGACGAACCGCACGCCGGGACGGACGCTGGCGACGCGCGAGCACGGAGGTGAACCCCCAGGGGGGGTCGCGCCGGGGCGGCGCGATCGGGACGCGGAGACGGGGTATGGGCGCAACAGGGCTCGAACCTGTGACCTCTTCCTTGTAAGGGAAGCGCTCTAGCCAACTGAGCTATGCGCCCGATCGCCCGCATTGTACCGGCCGGGGCGCGGACTGCCAAGCGGGCCGGGCGTCGGCTCATCCGCCCTTTTTCTTCTTCTGAATCTTCTTCCACGTGTCCCGCAGGGTGACGGTGCGGTTGAGGACCGGGCGGTCGGGGGTCGTCTCCGGGTCGGCGCAGAAGTAGCCGATGCGTTCGAACTGGCAGCGGTCGCCGGCGGCCAGGGCGCGGACGGCGGGCTCGATTCTGGGGTGGTGGATGATCGCCTTGGAGTTGGGGTTGAGCGTGGAGGTGAACTCCTCGCCTTCGGGGACGTCCTCCGGGTCTTCCTGGGTGAACAGGTGCTCGTAGAGGCGGACCTCGGCGTCGGCGGCGTGCTTCGCCGAGACCCAGTGCAGCGTCGCCTTGACCTTCCGTCCGTCCGGGGCGTCTCCGCCGCGGGTGGCGGGGGCGTAGCGAAGGCGGACCTCCCGTCCGGGAGCGAGGCGGTAGAACTTCTTCGGCGGGTCCTCCATGAAGTCCTCGCGCTCGATGTACAACTCGCGGGCGAAGGGCACGTCCCGCGTTCCGGCGTCGGGGTCTTCGGGGTTGTTGATCGCCTCGAGCGTTTCCTCCTCATCCTCGGGGTAGTTGGTGATGACCACCTTGACGGGGTTCAGCACGGCCATCAGGCGCCGCGAGGTCTTGTTGAGGTCCTGGCGGAGGAAGTGCTCGAGCAGGGCGAAGTCGATCGTGCTGACGAACTTGTTGACGCCGATGTGGCGCATGAACTCGCGGATCGCCTCGGGCGTGTACCCCCGGCGGCGCATGCCGCGGATCGTCGGGAGGCGCGGGTCGTCCCATCCGTCGACGAGGTCTTCCTCGATGAGCCGGCGAAGCTTCCGCTTGCTCATGACGGTGTGGGAGAGGTTGAAGCGGGCGAACTCGATCTGCCGGGGGTGATGGATCGGGTCGGGGCGTCCCTCGTTGATCGCCTCGATGAACCAGTTGTACAGCGGGCGGTGGTTCTCGAACTCCAGGGAGCAGAGCGAGTGCGTGACGCCCTCGATCGAGTCCTCCAGCCCGTGGGCCCAGTCGTACATCGGGTAGATGCACCAGGCGTCGCCCTGCCGCGGATGGGCGGCGTGGAGAATGCGGTACATCACCGGGTCGCGCAGGTTGAGGTTCGGGCTCTTCATGTCGATCTTCGCGCGGAGCACGCGGGACCCGTCGGGAAACTCGCCGCGACGCATCCGCTCGAAGAGGTCCCGGCTCTCGGACGGGGGACGGTTCCGGAAGGGGCTCTCGACGCCGGGCTCGGTGAGCGTGCCCCGCCCGGTGCGGATTTCCTCGGGCGTCTGGTCGTCGACGTAGGCCTTGCCCTTGTCGACCAGTTCCTGGGCCCAGGCGTACATCTGCTCGAAGTAGTCGCTGGCGTAGTAGAGGCGCCCGCCCCACT
>CAYTQL010000520.1:0-1676 GCA_964439555.1 uncultured Planctomycetaceae bacterium
CATGTCTGCTATGACATGGATCGGCAAAATGACGAGTTTTCAAACAGAGCCTAGAGTAATCCGGGCGATTGTCAAGAGAGCGCTGCGGTTTTTTGGAGGTTTCGCCGAGAAAACCGGCTTCGCGAACATGTTCCCGCCCGGCCCGGCGGGGTCAATCCCGGTAGAGCCCGTTGCGTTCGACGTACTCCACGACCGGGTGCGGCGCGAGGTAGCGGATCGACCGTTCGCTTCGCACGCGGGCGCGGATCTCCGTCGAGGCGATTTCGATCCGCGGCGTCTCCAGCACGCCCAAGAGGATCCGCCGGACGTGAGCGGGCGGGAAGTGTTCGCCCAGGGCCCGCTCGATCCGTTCGACCCCCAGGTCCCAGCCCGGGCGGGCGAGGACGAGAAAATCCGCCGCCTCGACCACCTCCGCAGCGCGGTACCAGTTGGGCAGATCGCGGAGCATGTCCGCGCCGAGGATCAGCGTCGGGCGGGCCCCGTTCTGCCCGGTCAGCTCCCGCACGGTCGCCAGCGTGTAGCTCGGGCCCGAGCGGCGAAGCTCCAGGTCGGACACGTCGAACAGCGGCTCGTCGGCGATCGCGAGGCGCAGCATTTCCAGCCGCTGCTCGCCCGACGCCGCGGCCCCTTGTTTGTGCGGCGGCACGGCCGCGGGGACCAGCACCACCCGCTCGAGCCCCGCCCGCTCGGCCGCGGCGCGCGCGGGGATCAGGTGCCCGTTGTGCACCGGGTCGAAGGTCCCGCCGTAGTAAGCCGTCTTCGCCGCCATGGGCGCATCATCCCGGATGTCCCGGCGGCGCACAACCATTTGCCCGACGCCGCCGATCCGCGGTAGAATCGGGCTTTGCCTTCCCGGAGACCCGATATGCTGGCCAAGCGAATCATTCCCTGCCTGGACGTGGACCGCGGGCGCGTGGTCAAGGGCGTGAACTTCGTGAACCTGCGCGACGCCGGCGACCCCGTCGAGGTCGCCCGCCGCTACGAGCAGCAGGGCGCCGATGAGCTGGTCTTCCTGGACATCACCGCCAGCCACGAGCAGCGCGACACGATCGTGGACGTCGCCCGCCGCGCCGCCGAGCAGGTCTTCATGCCCCTGACCGTCGGCGGAGGCATCCGGACGCTCGAGGACTGCCGCCGCCTGCTCAACGCCGGGTGCGACAAGGTCTCGGTCAACTCCGCGGCCGTGAAGAACCCGGGGTTCATCACCGAGGCGTCCCGGCGGTTCGGCGCCCAGTGCATCGTGGTGGCGATCGACCCGAAGCGAATCCAGCGTGACGGGCGGGAGGTCTGGGACGTGCACATCCACGGCGGGCGCACGCCGACGGGCAAGGAGGCGGTCGCCTGGGCGAAGGAGGTGGAGGACCGCGGCGCCGGCGAGTTGCTGCTGACCGTGATGGACGCCGACGGGATGCAGACCGGGTACGACGTGGAGATCACCCGCGCCGTGGCCGAGGCGGTGAGCATCCCGGTGATCGCCTCGGGCGGGGCGGGCTCGCCCGAGCACATGCGGGAGATTCTCGACGAGGGCAGGGCGGATGCCGCCTTGGCCGCAAGCATTTTCCACTTCGGGACTTACAGCATTCCCGAGACCAAGCAGTACCTCGACGCCCATGGCGTGCCGGTCCGCCTGCGCCCGTGCGATCCTGACGAGGTGTACCACGGCGCGCCGCCTGCCG
>CAYTQL010000521.1:0-1674 GCA_964439555.1 uncultured Planctomycetaceae bacterium
CCCACATGCGGGAGACGGCTTCCTTGGCGTTCTGGGTGCTGTTGAGCACGCGGGTCCCGGCCTGAAGGGTGCCCGAGTAGATACGGGTGAAGTACAGGTCGCCGTGCGGGTCGGAGACGATCTTGAAGACCAGCCCGGCCAGCGGGCCTTCGGGGTCGCAGGGGCGGGTGAGCTGCTTGTCGGGGTCCGCCGGGTCCACGCCGCAGACGGCCGGGACCTCCGGCGGGCTGGGCAGGTACTCGACGACCGCGTCGAGCAGCGGGCGGACGCCCATGTGCCGCAGCGCCGTGCCGCAGAAGACCGGCTGGATGCGGTTGGCGATGGTGCCCTTGCGGATCCCCGCGATGATCTGCTCCTCGCTGAGGTCCTCGTGCTCTACGTAGTGGTGCATCAGCTCGTCGTCCTGCTCGGCGGCGCGCTCGATCAGGTCGTGCCGGGCGACCTCGGCCATCTCGCGGTACTCCGCGGGGATCGCCTCGATCCGCAGGTCGGCGCCCACGTCGGCCGGGTCGTAGAAGTACGCCTTGCGCCGCAGCAGGTCGATCTGCCCGACGAAGTCGTCGCCGGCGCCCATCGGAAGCTGCATCACCACCGGGTCGGCGCCGAGGCGGGTGCGGATCTCCTGGACCACCGCGTCGAAGTCCGCACCCATGCGGTCCATCTTGTTGATGAAGCAGAGGCGCGGGACGCGGTAGCGTTCGGCCTGGTGCCAGACGGTCTCGGACTGCGCCTCGACCCCGCCGACGGCGCAGAACACGAGGATCGCCCCGTCAAGCACCCGAAGGGACCGTTCCACCTCGACGGTGAAATCCACGTGCCCGGGGGTGTCGATCAGGTTGACCTGGTAGTCGTTCCACTCCAGCGTGGTCGCCGCGGAGGTGATGGTGATCCCCCGCTGCTGCTCTTCGGCGAGGTAGTCCATCACCGCGGTGCCCTCGTGGACCTCGCCGATCTTGTACGTTCGACCGGCGAAGAAGAGCACCCGTTCGGAGACGGTGGTCTTCCCGGCATCGATATGGGCGGCGATGCCGATATTCCGCATTTTCTCGAGCTTTTTCTTCGGCATGGTACTGATACAGGTATGTCGGGGCCCCTCGTCCGAGCGCGTGCGTCGGGCGGGGACCGTCCGTGGCTTGCGTGAGATCATGCAGCACGCCTGTGCCCGTCGGGGCGACGGGCCGCCGATCTTGTGCGGGAGCATCCTGCTCGGCGCGGAGGGCAGATCGGCCCGGTTGTCTTATCTCAAGCGGTCCCTCGCTCTGCGCGAGGCCCTTCTCTGAGTCCCGGCGCGCCGGAACGTCCCGGCCACCGGGATCGCCCGCGTCTTCCGCCGTCGGGCGGACGGGCGATTCAACATTCACCGCTTTGGCGACCGGTTCGGAGGGTGTCTCGGGCGCCTGGGCTGTGAGGTTGTTGATGCGTCGCTATGTCGTTATACGATCGCGGCGCCGTCGGAACCGGCGGCGCCGCGTGAGTCTCGTTCGGTTACCAGGCGAAGTGGGCGAAGGCCTTGTTCGCCTCGGCCATCCGGTGGATGTTCTCGCGCGTCTGGATGGCGGTTCCCTCGCCGCGGTAGGCGGCCATGATCTCGTTGGCGAGTCGCTCGGAGATCGGTCGGCCCTTCTGCTTGCGGACGGCTTCGCGCATCCAGCGGATCGCCAGGGAGAGCTGCCG
>CAYTQL010000522.1:0-1670 GCA_964439555.1 uncultured Planctomycetaceae bacterium
ACTTCTCCGGGCTGGTGGCCAGCTCGGCCTGGTAGACCGCATCCTTGATGAGCATGGCGCTGGCGAGGTTGTAGAGCACCGCCCGCGTGGCGGGATAGGCCCGGGAGGGGTCGTCCTTGGCGAAGACCTGCCGCACGCGGTCGAGGTAGTGGCGCGCGTCGTCCAGCCCGCCCCAGCGCATCGCGTCGTAGGCGCGGACCACGATCGCCCGCTTGTGCTGCTCCTCCAGCCCTTCCATCTCCCCGAGCGCCTCGGAGACCTCGGCGGTGAGCCCGGCGGCGTAGTGCTGCCCGCGGGCGTAGCGGCGGATGGTGTGGCGGCGCTTCTCGTCGAGGGCGCCCTGCCAGGTCTCCCGCTCGGGCGGGCCCTGGAAGAGGTCCGGCTGGACCACCAGCTTCCGCCCCATGTTGAAGGCGTAGAGGTTCTTCCGGAAATCGGCGCGGATCGCGTCCTTGATCGCCCACGCCATCGAGTGCATGGAGACCGGGATCAGCCCTTTCTGGAAGGCGAAGCCCAGCATCATGACGTTCGAGTAGAGCTTCGAGCCGAGGTACTTCTCGCAGATCCGCGAAATGTCGCGGGCGAGGAAGTCCTCGCAGCGGGTGTGCTCGCGGATCATCGCCTCGAGCTCGTCGGGGTCGAAATCCTCCTGGCCCATCAGCCCGCGGATGGTCGCGATCTTGTGGGTGTTGATCACCGCGGCGGTGCGGTCCTTGCTGGCGATGCGCGTCCGCCCGCAGGGGTCGAGGGCCCGGGCGGCTTCGAGAACGTCCACGCCGATGAGCAGGTCCGCCTTCCCGTACGGGATGATCGCGGTGACCGGCGCGTCGGCGGCGTTGTAGACCACCTGCGAGACGGTCCCCCCGTTGCGGATCGCCAGGCCCTTCTTGTCCAGGAAGCGCACCGTGTAGCCTTCCTTGTGCCCGGCGCGGACGAGGATGCTCGTGGCCACGCCGGCGCCCATCCCCCCGACGCCGACGAGGCAGCAGCGCCACAGATCGTCGGCGGAGCGTTTCGCGGGCTCGGGAATCTCCTCGAGCCCCAGCTCCGGGACCCGCGAACGCGGCGGGTTCTTGCGCTTGACCGTTACCCGCTCGAAGGCATTGCACGCGCGAACGCGGGCGCACGCGCCATCGTTGACGCACCAGCTTACGTCGGTGTCCATCTTTCGCCCGTAGGCGGTCTCGACGTGGCGGAGCCCCGGGCAGCCCGTCTGCTCGGCGCAGGCGAGGCAGAAGCGGCAGATCTCCTCGTTGACGTTCATGTGCTGCGAGGCGGACACGCAGCCTTGCTCCTTGACCTGCTCCCGCTCGGCGCGGCGTTTGCGGCGGTTGCGGGTGATCCCGCATTCCTTCGTGGCGATGATCACGTGCGTGCCCTCGGCCAGGAAGGTCTGCTCCAGCAGGCGGCGGTAGTCCTCACGCAGCTCCGGATCGGCGCGGAGCACGGTCGCGCCGCTCTCGCCGCACATGCCCTTGACGACCGATTCGATGTCCTGCACGGCCGTGGGGTTGCCCAGCACGTCGTAGTCCACCCCGGGCGTGGGCTGGTGCCCGGTCATCGCGGTGGTGGAGTTGTCCAGGATGATGAAGGTGATGTCCTGACCGATCTTGATCGCCTGGGAGATGGCGATCTGCCCGGAGTGGAAGAAGGTCGAGTCGCCCATGAAG
>CAYTQL010000523.1:0-1667 GCA_964439555.1 uncultured Planctomycetaceae bacterium
CCCCCGCCGTCCGACATCGTTTCGACCGGGCTGACGAGCACCCGGTTCGCCTCGGAGACGCTGGAGGTCGAGGGCGCCTGCTTCGAGGTCAGTTACCAGGGCACGGAGGCGCGAACGTACACGATCGCCGACTATCGCGTCATCGGCGCCGCCGTCGCCGACGCCCTCTCGGCCTGGGTGACCCGGGCGGTCTAGCCGACGGCGAGATCGCAAACGGCGACGCGGCGACGCGGAAACCCGCGCCCACCACGTCGCCGTTCGCCATTCGCGTGTCGCGATGTCGCTGCTGTCTACAACTTCACTTCCTCGCCCTTCTCCGCCGACTCGTAGAGGGCGATGAGAATCTTGATCATGTCCACGCCCTCGCGCGGCTGGAAGATCGGTTCGGCCCGGCCCTGAAGGACATCGATCCAGTGATGCAGGTTCGCCCCGTGCCCGTCGAGGGGGTTCTCGGCGGGTCTCGGGAAGATGTCCACCAGCGTGCCTTCCACCTCGCTGAAGACGACGGTCTCCCGGCCGTGCCCGAGGCTGAAGCCGGCCTTGGTCCCGCGCAACTCGCAGAAGGGGTTGCCCTTCTCGACGTTGGAAGCCCAGGAGAATTCGATCTGGAGCGTCGCGCCGTTCTCGAAGCGGAGGAATCCGATCGCGAGGTCTTCGACGTCGAAGATTCCCTCCTCGACCTTCTCGCCGAAGGCGGAATGGATCGAATCGCTCAATTCGCTCTCGGCGAACTTACGGTAGGTCGCCCCGCTGGCGGCGACCGGGCGCGGCGAGCCCATCAGCCAGACCGCCAGGTCGATAAAGTGCACGCCCAGGTCGATCAGCGGTCCGCCGCCGGAGAGTTCCCTGGTGGTGAACCAGCCGCCCTTGCCCGGAATGCCGCGCCGGCGGACCCACCCGCACCGGCCGGTGTAGATCTCACCCATGCGCCCGGCGTCGATGTAACGTTTGAGCCACTGAGAATCTGGGCGGAAGCGGTTGTTCCGCATGCACATGAGGTGCTTCCCGGACGCCTCGGCCGCGTCCTGCATCCGCTGGGCCTCGGTGGCGTCGATGGCGTCGGGCTTTTCGCAGAAGACGTTGTGCCCGGCCTTGAGAGCGGCCACGGCGACCTCGGAATGTAGTTTGTTCGGGGTGCAGATGTCCACGAAGTCCAGGTCGAGTTGGAGGAGCTTGGTGTAGTCCTCGAAGACCTCGACCTTCTCGATCTCGTGTTTCTCGGCGAAGGTGCGGCACTTTTCGGGCTTGATGTCGCACAGGGCGGCGATCTCGATTTCGGGGTGCTCGACGAGCGTCGGCCCGTGCGCAGCGTTCCAGATTCCGCCCGTTCCGACCGCTCCGACCTTGAGCTTCTTGGCCACGATTCCTCTCCTGCTGGTTCGATCCGTACCGGTCGCCCGCGCATCCGCCGCGCAAGCTCGGCCCCGAAGGCTACCAGAGCCCGCGCCGCGCGTAAACCCGAAGCGCGCGGTTGCGGGCGGCGTCCGGCGCGGGGACAATGCCCCGGGCCCGAAGGCGCAGCCCGGAAAATTCCATGATCGGCGAAGCCCTGGAACCCGAAATCCGCGAGCTGATCGAGCAGCGCAACTTCTCGCTGCTCAAGACGACGCTGCGCGAAATGGAAATCCACGACCTCGGCGCCCTGTTGACCGCGCTCGAGGGCGACG
>CAYTQL010000524.1:0-1652 GCA_964439555.1 uncultured Planctomycetaceae bacterium
GTTGAAGATCGTCACCGCGAAGAGGTGCGCGTCGTGGTCCAGCGCCCGCCCGTCGCGGAGGTACCACAGGTACGCCTGGTCCAGCCCGTATCCGCCCTGGGCCATGTTGATCGTTTCCAGGGACGGGTTGAGTTCCTCCAGGCGGGCGCACCACGTTTCGGCGTCTCCCACGCCGTATCCGAAGGCGAAGCTCCCGCCGCTGACGACCACGCGCCGCCGGGGTCCCTCGGCCGAGGGACCGGGTGTGACGCGAAAGCCGCGCCCGTCGATCGTCACGCCCTTGCCGGGCCCGTAGAGGTCCGGCGAGCGGGCGTCCGGGACATTGACCCATCCCAGCGTTTCATCGAACCGGGTGTGGGTCGCCTCGGCCAACTCGGGCGTCGCCGTCGCCAAACCGTAGAGGCACAGCGCCAGGCTCGCCAGCCCCTCGATGCACGCCAGGCCCAGCAGGACCGCGACAACGGCGAACAGGACGCGCCGCGCGACGCCGGCGCGTTCACGACCGACCGGGGTCGGGTCGGCGTCGGCGGTTGGGGGCGATTCGGGCATCTCAGTCCGACTCGGGGGAGTTCTCAGGCGCCGTCAATGCGCTGCTGGAGCAGCTTGCGGACCTCCTGCGGCGGGGCGGCGCCCTTCGAGGCCTGCATGACCTGCCCCATCAGGAAGCCGAAGGCCTTCTTCTGCTTCTTGGAATCGGACCGGGCGGTCTCGACCGCATCCGGGTTCGCGGCGATCGCTTCGTCCACCCACTGCTCGAGCTGCGAGGCGTCGGTCACGGCCCGGAGCCCCTCCGACTCGGCGAGGTCTTCCGGGTCCGCGTCGGATTCCAGCAGCTTTTCGAAGAGCTTCTCGCCGGCGGTGGCGTTGATCTTCCCCTCGTCCACCATTTTCGCCAGTTTCCCGAGCCGCTCGGCATCGATGCCGACCGCCCCGATCGGGCAGCCCCGGTCGTTGGCGATGGCCGCGCCGCGTCCCAGCAGCAGGTTCACCACGCGCTTGGCCGAGCCCCCGGACGTCACGGCCGCGTCGAGCAGGTCCCCCGTGTGCGGGTCCTGCGTCAGGGCGTCGGCTTCCTTGAACGTCAGGTTGAACTCGGTCATGTACCGCTGGCGGCGGGGGAGGGGCAGCTCGCCGATCTGGGCCGAGAGCTTCGCCGTCCACGCCTCGTCCACCTGCACGGGGGCGAGGTCCGGGTCGGGGAAGTAACGGTAGTCGTGGGCCTCCTCCTTCTCACGCTGGAAGACGGTGACCTCCCGCGCGTCGTCGTACCCGCGGTTCTCCTTCCCGACCTTGTCCATCGTGTACCCGGTCGGGTCTTCCCGCCACTTCTCGTACTGACGCCGGATCTCGAACTCCACGGTCCGTTCCAGCGCCCGGAAGCTGTTGAGGTTCTTCACCTCGCAGATCGGGGTCTTGGAGGTCTCGCCCTCGCGGGTGATGTGCAGGTTCACGTTCGGCTCGAAGCGCATGTGCCCCATCTGCATGTTCGCCTCGGAGACGCCCAGCCAGCGGACCAGGCGCTGCATCGCCCGGGCGTATGCGCCGACCTCCTCCACGGAGTTCATATCCGGTTCCGAGACGATCTCCAGCAGCGGGACGCCGGCGCGGTTGAGATCCACCCCCGTGACGCCCGGGCGATCGTGGACGTTCTT
>CAYTQL010000525.1:0-1635 GCA_964439555.1 uncultured Planctomycetaceae bacterium
CGCTGCCCGAGCCGCCGGATTCATCCGGCGCGGCCGCGCGGCATGAATGCCGCGGTTCGGGCACGTAGTCGCGATACTTCTGAAATGCAGCGCTAGTCACCCCATTCCGAACTTGCTGCGAACAAATTAGTCCGTCTTGAGGCTATCCCGGAATGGCTTGCCGCGCTCCTTGGCGAGTTCCAAGGTGTCCGATCCGTTAACGCCCCCGAGGTAGGTGCCCTTGCAGAACACGTAGTCGAACATGTCGAGGGCCTCGCCCACCAGCGTGTAGCCGCCGGGGGAATCCTCCTTGGCGAGGATCTTGCCGTGCTTCGTGAGGTACTTCCCGTAGGCCTCGACCGTGGCTCGCGCGACCTCGGGGCTGGATGCACGGTGGATGAACATCGCGTACTGATGCTCGCCTTCCTCATAGTCGGCGCGGAAGACGTCCTTCAGAAACTCGAGGCTGAACGCGTTCTTGACCTCGTACCCCAGGCTTTGCGGGCGTCGGTTCTTCTTGGGCAGGATCTCGTCACCCCATAGCGGCTTGCCCTGGTCGTCGATCCTGTCGGCGATCTGCTGGGCGAGGTGGTCCACGACCTTCGCGTCCGCCTCGCCCACTGAGCCCCCGGCGACGAGTTGGACGTAGTAAGGACCCTTCCAGAAGAAGAGGCTCTGATCCGCCCGATAGCCTTCTCGACCGACCTTCGCTGCCGGCATGCCCGGCGCGAACTCGGCCTTGAAGCACCCGAAGGCGTTCAGGGGCTTGCCCAGGTCGTAGACGTACGTATCGATGTAGCGATCGTCGTCGCAGGGATGTTTGTACGTGCAGAAGGTCATGGAGTCCATTTCGTAGTTCTCATAGAGCCCGACGCGGCCGTTGATCTTCTTGTGCACCGTCTCGAGGTCGTACCACTCCTTGCCGTGCGGGCCGGACCAGCCGGCCATGTCCAGCGTGGGCAGGTCGCCGCTCGGCGCGCTGCTCCGCCGCCTGGCCACCCTGCCCCAGCTCACCGTGATGGCCGTCGAGGGATCCGCCCACGCCGCGGGCTGCGGGCTCGCCGCGGCGGGCGATCTCGTGCTCGCCGCCGACGGGGCGGAGTTCTCCTTCACGGACACGCGCCGGGGCCTCGTGCCCGCCCAGGTCGCCCCGGTCGTCATCGCCCGCATCGGGCAACGGGCGGCGCGGCGGCTTCTGCTTCTCGGCGAGAAGCTGGACGCGGCCGCCGCGCGGGATGTCGGGCTCGTGGACGCGGTGCTGGAAGACGGCGCCGCGCTCGACGGCGAGATCGCGCGCATCCGGAGCGAGCTCACGCTCTGCGCGCCCGGCGCGGTCGCGGCCACGAAACGGCTTCTCCTCGACCTGCCGGGCCTTCTGCCCGACGAGCAGCTCGACATGGCGGCCGACGTCTTCGCCGACCAGATCGAGAGCGCCGAGGGCCGCGAGGGGCTGGAGAGCTTCTTCGGCGCGCGGAGCCCCCGCTGGACCGACGCAGACGGCCCGCGCCCGCCGCGCCGGCGCAACTGACCGCTCAAGGGTTGCAGGCCGGGCAGTGCGCGGGATCGGCCTCCTGCGCGCCCTCGGCCGCTGTTTCGACCTCATGCGCGCAGGCCGCGCAGCCCCGGCGGCTCGGTGCCGTAGGTCACCGTCAGCTC
>CAYTQL010000526.1:0-1633 GCA_964439555.1 uncultured Planctomycetaceae bacterium
CCGTGGCGAAGCTCGAAGCCGCCGGGGCCGTGGTCATCGGCAAGACGAACATGGACGAGTTCGCGATGGGCTCGTCGTGCGAGAACTCCGCCTTCCGCCCGACACACAACCCGTGGGACCCCGATCGCGTCCCCGGGGGCTCCTCCGGCGGAGCGGCCGCGGCGGTCGCGGCGCGGGAGGTTCCCGCGGCGATCGGCTCGGATACGGGCGGGTCGATCCGCCAGCCCGCGGCGTTCTGCGGCGTGGTGGGGCTCAAGCCCACTTACGGACGCGTCAGCCGGTACGGGCTGGTGGCGTTCGGGTCCAGCCTGGACCAGATCGGCCCGCTGGCCGGGGACGTCTCCGACGCGGCGATGCTGCTCGGCGCCGTCGCCGGGCACGACGCGGCCGACTCCACCTCCGTCCCGCACGAGGTCCCGGACTACCTCGCGCAGATCGATCAGCCGCTGGAAAACCTCCGCATCGGGCTGCCGAAGGAATTCTACACCGACGCCCTTTCCGATCGCATCCAGACCGTGATCGACTCCGCCGTGACGCATTACCGCGAGGCGGGCGCGAGCGTGGTGGACGTCACGCTGCCGCATTCGCGGATCGACATCGACGATCAGGGCAACGTAAGCTCTTTTGCCGTCGCATGTTACTACATCGTGTGCATGGCGGAGGCGTCGAGCAACCTCGCGCGGTACGATGGTGTCCACTACGGTCGCCGCACGTCCGAGCCGGTCGAGGACATCGTCCAGATGTACTCCAGGTCCCGCGCGGAGGGCTTCGGCGAGGAGGTTATCCGCCGGGTGATGCTGGGCACCTACACGCTGAGCGCCGGGTATTACGACGCCTACTACAACAAGGCCCTCAAGGTCCGGCGGTTGATCAAGAACGACTTCGACGCCGCCTTCGAGCATTGCGACGTGCTGCTCTGCCCGGTGACCCCGACCCCCGCCTTCCGTTTGGGGGAAAAGACGGACGATCCGCTTGAGATGTACCTGACGGACATCTACACCAACAGCCTGAACCTGGCCGGCCTGCCCGGGCTGAGTCTCCCGGCGGGGCTCAGCGAGGAAGGCCTGCCCGTGGGCATGCAGCTCATCGGGCCCGTTTTCAGCGAAGATCGCCTCCTCCGCGCCGGTCGGATGTACGAACAGGCCGGGGGGCCCTGCCGACTCAGCCCCCCCCTCCGCGCATAGCCCCGAAATGCGCCCCGACCGCCCCACGTGTCCGCTCCCGAGCCCCCCCGGCCCGCGTCGTCGGGGAGAGTCGGCTGGTGGCGGGGTCGCTCAGCGCTTAGAGGCGGAGTTCCTTGAGCTGGAAGCCGTACTTGCCGCCGGCGGCTTCGAGAATGGCCATGAGCTGTTTGTCGCGGACATAGTCGAGGGGAGTCTGCCCGTCGTGATCGCGGGCGTTGACCTTTGCGCCGGCGGCGAGCAGTTGCTTGATGAGCTTGCCGTCGGCGGCCGCGGCGGCGTAGTGCAGGGGCGTAAGCCCCTCGGCATCGGCGGCGTTGACGTCGGCGCCGCGGGCGATGAGCAACCCGACCAGCGCATGGCGTCCGGCGGAGGCGGCCTCGTGGAGCGGGGTGAGCCCGGCGTCGAGAAGGCCCAGCAAAAGGCCCCCAAGGTCGTCCGGGACTTCCGCG
>CAYTQL010000527.1:0-1631 GCA_964439555.1 uncultured Planctomycetaceae bacterium
TGGATCGCATCCGCCGCATTCTGATCGGTGACCACCAGGACACCGACGCCGCCATCGACGACTTCGTCGCCGCCGTGCTCGGTGGCGATGGTGCGGTCGCGGACACCGCCGAGATGAAGAAGGCCGTCGCCGCCGTCACCCGCCGCATCGAAGCCACGGTCGCCATGCTGGCCGACCCCGACTTCGACGGGCTGGACGAACTGCGCGACACGCTGGTCAAGCTCAAGGCCCGTCGCGACGATCTGCAAGCCGACCTTGAACAGATCGAACGTACCGGCCCGGGCCTGCCCGACAAGGCCGACCTGCGCGACTGGGCCGGGTCGCGCATGGCGCTGCTCGACGGCGACATCGACACCTACCAGCCCTCGCCCGAGCTGCGCCAGCTGGTCCAGAACTTCGTGAAACGCATCGAGATCGACCCCAAAGCCAAGCGCGGGGCGATCCACCTGCCCAAGGACATCGCCACCGCCTACCAGCATCTTTTTGTAGGGAACGCAGCGCACGGGGACGCGTGGACTCCCAGGAGATCGGGCGGCGCATCCGCGAAGTGCTGTCCGGCGCCCCCGCGAACGCCTGGGTCGCCGTCTCCGGGTGCCCGAACGGCTGCGCGCAAAGCGCCGTGGCGGACGTGGGGTTGATCGGGCGAGTCTCCCGCGACGGCGCCGGGGAGGCGCGCGAGGCGTACCGCGTCCTGGCCGGGGGCGACGCCTCGCGCGAAGGATGCCTCGCCGAACCGGTTCACCGCGACGTCCCGGCCGAGCAGGTCCCCGCGCTGGTCCGCGCCCTCTGCGCGGGGGCGGAAGGAGAAACCCGATGACCGTTCGACCCCTGGGTGTGAAAGAGCTCGAGCTCGAGCGCCTCCGGGCGCTGGAGCCTTCCGAGTTGCTGGACTTCGCTTTCGAGCAGTTCGGCGACCGGGCGGCGATCGGGACCAGCCTCCAGAAGACCGGCGTGGTGCTCATCGACCTCGCCTCGCGTCTCGGACGGTCGGTCCGCGTCTTCTTCATCGACACGCTGCTGAACCCTCCGGAAACGTACGACCTGCTCGAGGAGGTTCAGGACCGCTACGGCGTGGAGGTTGAGCGTTTCCAGCCCCGTCGGGAGGACATCGAGAGCCTCAAGCGCAGCGTCGGGCAACACGCCCACTTCCTGGCGCGCCCGAGCTGCTGCCAGGTCCGCAAGGTCATGCCTCTCCGCCGCGCCCAGGACACCCTGGACGTGTGGATCGCCGGGCTCCGGGCCGATCAGTCCGAGCACCGCAAGGACTCGGCGGCGAAGGCGGCCGTCGAGCAGACCCACGACGGGCGGTCGATTCTCAAGCTTAATCCGCTGCTGGACTGGTCGGCCGAGCGCATCGACGCCTACATCGACGACCATGACGTGCCGTACAACAAGCTCTACGACTACGTCTCCCCCTACGGCGAGCGGTATTTCGTCATCGGCTGCGAGCCCTGCCACATCCCCGTCCGCGAGGAGTTCGGCCGGCGGACCGGCAAGTTCCCCTGGGAGCAGAGCAAGAAGGAATGCGGCCTGCACAAGGACGGAAGCGGCATCTCGGCAGCCGGCTCGCCCTGGCCGCAGTTCGGGGGGCACCATACCTATCTCTTCACTCCGCCCGGTCTGCGTGGATC
>CAYTQL010000528.1:0-1629 GCA_964439555.1 uncultured Planctomycetaceae bacterium
CTTGGTGAGCATTTTGTCCAGGTCGCCCGTCTCCTCGCCGACGTCGATCATGTTCACGACCATCGGCTCGACCACCCGCGCCTGGCGGAGCGGGTCGGCGAAGCTGTCGCCCTCGAGGATGCCGTCCCGCACCTTCTTCAGCGACTTGGAGTAGACCTCGTTCCCGGCGGTCTCGGCCGTGATCGTCAGCGCGTCGAGAATCGGCACGCCGGCCGAGAGCAGCGTTCCCAGCGTCCGGGTGAACCGGGCGACGCCGGTCTTGGAGACGATCTTCCCCATCACGGGGATCTTCATCTTGATTACGTCGACCGCGTGCCGCCCGCCCTGGGAGAGCTTCATCAGCTTCACGACGCCGATGAGCACGAAGGGGAAGCCGACGATGACCGCCCAGCCGCCGCCGGAGATCCAGTTGCTCGTGTCCATCAGCAGTTGGGTGAGTCCGGGGAGTTCCTCGCCCATGTCGCTGAAGATCTGCTCGAACTTCGGAACGACCCAGACCATGATGCCCATGACGATCAGCATCGCGAAGGTGATTACCGCGATGGGGTAGATCATCGCCCCGACGACCTTCTTCTTGAGGGCCTGGGACTGTTCCATCAGGTCCGCGAGTCGCTGGAGGATGAGGTCGAGCACGCCGCCGACCTCGCCGGCGCGGACCATGTTGACGTAGAGGCGGTCGAAGGTGCGGCTCTGTCGGCCCATCGCCTCGGAGAGGGTGGACCCGGCTTCGACGTCCTCGGCGACCAGGCGGATCGCCACGCGGAGCGGTCCGGGCTTCTGCTGTTGTTCCAGGATCCGCAGCGAGCGGAGGATGGGCAGCCCGGCGTCCACGAGCGTCGCGAGCTGGCGGGTGAACTGGGTGAGCAGCTTGCGGGAGACCTTCCCGGCCTTTTTCCGCTTGCCCCCGGCGCCGGTTGCGGCGGCGGCCTGGGCGGCGCCGCCCTTGGCGGGGCGTCCGCCGCCTCCGCCCTTGCGACCGGCCTTTTCCTTGATCTTCGTGGGGAAGTTCCCCATCGCGCGGACCTTGGAGATCGCCTCCTCGCTGTTTCCGGCGTCGAGCTCGCCCTTGACGGGCTGCCCGACGCTGTTCATCGCTTCGTATTGGAAGGTGGGCATGGGTGGCTCCTGTTGCGCGCGGGGCGCTAATCAATCTCCTCGTAGATCGTCTGTCCGACGACCTCTTCGATGGTGGTCTGTCCGTCGTAGATCGCCAGCAACCCGCTCTCCCGGAGGGTGCGCATCCCGCGCTTCCGGGCCATTTCGCGGATGGCGTTGGTGCTCGAACGTTTCATGATCAGGTCGCGGATCTCGTCATCCAGCATCAGGACCTCGTAGATGCCCATCCGCCCGCTGTAGCCCGTTCCGCGGCAGTATTCGCAGCCTTTCCCGCGGGCGAACTTGCGGTCCTTGACCTGGTCCGGACTGAGCCCGAGTTCGAGGAGCATGTCCTCGGTGGGCTCGTAGAACTCCTTGCAGCGCGGGCAGATGGTCCGCACCAGTCGCTGGGCGACGATCGACTCCAGCGTCGCGGTCACCAGGAACGGCTCGAGCCCGAGGTCCAGCACGCGGGCCACCGCCGACGGCGCGTCGTTCGTGTGCAGCGTGGTGAACACGAGGTGGCCCGTCAGC
>CAYTQL010000529.1:0-1611 GCA_964439555.1 uncultured Planctomycetaceae bacterium
GACCTCCGCCACGCCAAGCGCGTTCCGGACTACCGCCGCTGGGAGGGCACTGTCCCGCGGGACGCCGAGGCGATCGCCGTGATCCCGCCCCGCGAACGTCTGGCCGGGCTCACCCGCACCCCCGAGCCCGCCTACAGCGCCCTGGAGATGCGCCGCACGGACATCCCCCGCGCCAAGCCCGGGGCCCTGCTGGACTTGCCGCCCCTGCGCGACCTGCTGCTGGGCGTCCGCCCGGGCGACATCGGGGAGACCTCGGTCATCGTGATCCTGGTGGCCGGACTGTATCTGGTGTACCGCAACTACGTCCGGGCCCACCTCCCGCTGGCGATCGTCGTCTCGGCGTGGCTGGTCGCCGCGCTGGCGCCGATCCAGCTCGCCGGGCCCGGTGGGGAGGTCCGATGGCTCGCCTCGCCGCTGGGCGCCGCGGGAACTCTCGGCGCCGGGGTGACCTACGCCAACTACCAACTGCTCAGCGGCGCGGTGCTGCTCGCGGCGTTCTTCCTGGCGCCGGAGACCACGTCGCGTCCCGTCACGGCCGGGGGCCAGGTGATCTTCGGCGTCGGGGTCGGCGCCCTGGCGATGGGGCTCCAGCTCTATGTGGATACGCCGATCCCCGCGTACGTGGCGGTGCTGGCGATGAACACCTTCACGCCGCTGATTGACGCCGTCTGGCGTCCGCGCGTGCTCGGGCAACTGCCCTGGTACCGCCGCCTGCGGAGACGCCCCGCCTGAACCCCGCACCAAACGCCCCGGACCGGCACGCCCCGCACAGGCGCAAAGCCCGAGCCCCGCGCAACCGTTCCGCGCCGCCTCACTCCACCTGACCTGCTCCTGCAGCGTCCGATGCGCGGCGTGCGAACGCCATACCCGCCCCCAGCGAGATCAACGGCGCCACGGGCGCCCGAAGGCGCGGCGTGGCAACCGCCCCGGCGCTCAGCGCCGCGACGAACACCAGTCCGAGCATCGCCCACGCCCACGGCGGCCAGGGCCGACGCCGTCGCCGGATGAGCCCGATCCCCGCGCAGAGCAGCTTCGCGAGGTAGATCAGCACCAGCGGCGCGGCCAGGACAATCGCCAGCACATCTCCGCCAAAGTAGTGCTTCGCCCCCGCCCGGTACCCCTCCGCGCGGATCACGTCCATCGTTCCCTTCTGCCCGGACGTGACGCCGGCGACCTCCAACGCGTGAACCGCCCCGGGTAACCAGAACTTCAACCCGCCGACGAAGTGGACGCGGGCCCAGATCAGCGGGTGATCCGCGATTACGGCGATCGCCACAGCCCAGCGGTGCTCCGTGGTCAGCCCCTCTTCCGCCCACGCACTGCCTTGCGGATCCTCTCGCCGCGCCGCCTCGATCACCCGCGGCGCCTCGAAACGGGCGATGCTTTCGGAAGCGAAGCTGGAAAACCCGTAGTAATCCGCCTGTCGGATGTTGCGGGCGACCCACGGGACGATCGCGACGATGACGACCGCCGCGTAGACGCTCATCGCCGAAGGCCGTCTTCGCGACGCCAGCAGCGAGACCCACATCACCCCCGACATCGCCAGGCCCACGGGGCGGACGTAGGCCCCCGCGGCCGAGACCAGCGCGGCGAGGGCCAGGTCCGCAAGGC
>CAYTQL010000530.1:0-1600 GCA_964439555.1 uncultured Planctomycetaceae bacterium
CTTCGAGCCCGCACGCGCGGGCGCGGGCGAACGTCACCGCCGCCGGGTGAGGCTGGTAGCCCTTCCCCCGCTCGGCCGGGATGCTGAAGGACGCCTGTCCGCCGTCGTGCCCCTGCACCGGCAGCGACCGGACGGTATGGGCGAACCGCAGGCCGCGGAACGTCAGGTTCCGCACCGGCGTCTCCGCCGCGCCGGCGACGCGGAGCAGCGTCCCGATTCGCGGGACCACGGCCGCGAAGTCCTCGACCTTCTCCCCCTCGCGCGGGACGTAGACCAACTCGCCCGCTTCAGCGTCGTGGGCCCACTCGCCGGGCGTCGTCGCGAAGTCAGGATGGCCGACGAGGTAGCCGGTGAAGCCTCTGACCCGCCGGGGCGCGTTGATGCCGTTGTGCGCGCCGCCGGGGTCCTTGTTGAAGACGCTGAAGGGCGGTTTGAGCTCGAGCGATCGTCCCTCCGGCTCGATCGCCGCGACCTCCTTGCGATAGATCGACCAGTCCTTGAAGACCAGCAACTCCACCGGGCCGGTCTTCGCCCAAGGCTCGAGCTCGCCGCCGTCGAGGACTACGGTCATCGCCGTGGGCTTCGTCCAGCGTTTGTTGTTCGGCTTGCAGATCGTGCGCTTGAGCCCGAGCGGGTCGCCGTCGGGGTAGCGCGCCCGCGGCAGCCGTCGCCCGCCCACGTAGAGTTGGCGGATGACCTCGTCGGACCTTACCTTGCATCGCCAGCGACCGTCGCCCGTCTCGCGCCAGGCGTCGAGCCGTTCGCCCCCGGTGAGCAGGACCTCGCCCTCCCCGCTCGCCTCCCAGCGGACCGCAAGAGCCTCGCCGCCCCCGTCGGCCGGGCCGAAGACCAGCGGCTCGGCCAGTTCGTACCGCCCCGCCGCAATGCGGACCACGACCTCGCCGGTCGCCCCGCGGGCGATCGCCTCTCCGGCCAGGGCCTGCGCCCGTCCGAGCGTCGCGGGTCGCTCGGCGCTTCCGTCGCCCGCATCCCGTCCGGACGACGAGACGTGAATGACCGTCATGCCCTTCTCCTTGGCGCAGAGACCGCCCGCCGCCAGCAACACAAGCCCGGCCAGCGCAGACCACCAGCGATTCCGCATGGAAACGTCCTTTCGATTGCAGCGGTTCCGACGCCCTGCGGCGTCCCCCGTCGTGCTGCACCGCCGGCCGCCGGCGTCCTCCGCGCCCGCCGGACGCTCGCCGGGGCAGCACCGCAGGCACTTGCCGGAACCACTCTGCTTCTCTCGCGAGCTGCCGATTCTCTCGCCCCGAAGCCCACCCGTCAACCGCCCCCCTTCGGCGCGATCCGATTGCAACCTCATTCGGAGCCTTGTGTGCGCAGCCTTGCGAGGCGCGGCAGCGGACTTCCTTACGCAACGCAACGACCGGCCGGGCCTTTGACGGGCAAATCACCGACCCACGGCGGGACCGGGCGTGCGACAACGCTGGGCCCTCGGACGCCCCCCTCCGCCCGCGAACGCTACCCCCGGGACCCGCTTGACCCCGCACTGCCCCCCGGCGACAATGAGCCCACGTCGCCCGGCCGACAAACCGCCGGCGGCGCCCCCGGGGCGTAGCTCAGCTTGGCAGAGCACCTG
>CAYTQL010000531.1:0-1596 GCA_964439555.1 uncultured Planctomycetaceae bacterium
CGCATCGCCCTACCCGACGTCCGCAAGAAGCGGTGCGAGGAGCTGTCCAAGGGCATGCAGCAGAAGGTGCAGTTCGCCGCCACGGTCATCCACGACCCCCAGCTCATCATCCTCGACGAGCCGTTCTCCGGCCTCGACCCCGTCAACGCCCGACTGATGCGCGAGCTCATCCACGACCTGCAGGACCGGGGCAAGACCATCATCTTCTCCACCCACGTGCTCCACTCGGCCGAGCAGATCTGCGACCGGATCTTCATGATCAACAAGGGCCGGAAGATCCTCGACGGGCCGGTCGATGAGATCCGCGAGCAGTTCGACCCGCGGACGGTGGTGATCGAGCCGTCGGACGGGTCGATCGACCCCGCGGCGGTCGAGGCGCTGGGCGGGGTGCGGAGCGTGGGCCGGCTGGCCGACTCGCTGGAGGCGCACCTGGAGGACGGGGCGGACCCGCAGGGGGTGATCTCGTCCATCGTGGCGATGGGCCCGCTGCGGCGGATCGAGGTGCGGCGGGCCTCGCTGGAGGACATCTTCATCTCGCTGGTCGAGCCGGGCGACTCGGAGGACGAGGTCCGCGCCGCGCTCTCGGCCGAGGCCCCGATCGCCGGAGCCGCGTCATGACCAAGATCCTGACCGCCGCGGTGCGTGAGTACCGCTCGACCGCCCTGACCCGCGCGTTCCTGTTCGCCGTGATCATGTTCCCGCTGCTGATCCTGGCGGTGGTGTACATGATCGGGACGACCGACCTGCTCGAGAGCGAGGACCCGCCGCTCGAGGGGGTGGTGCTGGTGCAGGACACGACGCGGGACGACGTGGTGATCGAGGGCCTGACGCAGCGGCTGAGCCAGGCGGCGACCGAGGCGGCCGCCTCGCAGGCCGACGCCGCCCGCGAGCGCATCAAGGAGCAGTTCCCGAACGCGCCGGACCAGATGATCGACATGATGGTCTCGCAGCTCGGGCTCGACGTGCTGTCCGAGGCGACCGTCCGCGAGCTGGCCGACGACGAGGACCTCGAGCCCCACAAGCAGCGCCTGCGGAAGCCCGATCCGGACACGCCCAAGGACGAGCGGATCACGGCCCTCGTCGTCGCGGGGCCGGAGATCCTCAACCCCCTCGACCGGTCCTACGCCCTGTACCACCGCAAGGACCTCGACGACGACCACATCCGCCTCATCCGCCGGTCGGTGCAGACCACGATCCAGGAGGAGCGGGCGCGCCTGGCGGACGTCGACCTGACGATCCTCGCCACCCTCGCCGCCCAGTTGGTCTCTGAGGTGATGACGCTCACCGAGAAGGGCGAGACCGAGACCCAGACGGGCATCCAGCTCATCGTGCCCGCGGCGTTCTTCTTCCTGCTGTGGACCAGCGTGATGTACGGGGGGCAGTACCTGCTGATGAGCACGATCGAGGAGAAGTCCTCTCGGGTGATGGAGGTGGTGCTGAGCGCCATCAGCCCGCTGCAGCTGCTGGTGGGCAAGATCATCGGGCAGGGCGGGGTGGGCCTAACGATCCTGGTGATCTACCTGGTGGTGGGCCTGTTCGCGGCCGGGCAGTTCGAGGTGCTCGACCAGATCCCGCGGGACAAGCTGCCGTGGCTGA
>CAYTQL010000532.1:0-1594 GCA_964439555.1 uncultured Planctomycetaceae bacterium
GGCTTGCCCGGCGAGCCGATGAAATCGCCGACCCCGGAGGTTTCCTTGATCAGGAACCACGGGTCCTCGCCGATCGAGCCGTCCTCCTCGAGTTCCATCTCCACGAAGACATAGCCCGGGTACATCTTGCGCTCGACGAATTTCTTCTCGCCGCCGCGCCCGCGGGGGCTCGGGCGGCGTTCGGTGGGCACGAGGATGCGTCCGATCTTGTCCTCGAGCCCCTCGATCTTGACCTTCCGCTCGAGGGCCTCCCGGACCTTCTCCTCCTTGTTGGAGGCGACCCGGAGCACGTACCACTGCTTCGAGGCGTCCGGCCCGGCGCCCGTCTCGGACTGCGGCGCGGCGTCGGTCTGGGCTTCGGTTTTCACGTCGTCGGGTTCGGGGCTCACTGTGCACCGCCCATGATGTTCATCCAGTCGAAGAGCGTCACGAACAGCAGGTCCACCAGGAAAAGGATACCGGCGAGCATGAAGGTGGTGATGATCACGACCTTGGTCGACCCGATGACTTCCTTCTTGCTCGACCAGGAGACCTTCTTCATCTCGCCTTCGGTGGCGATGAGGAAATCGGCGAAACGGGGCTTGTTGACCACGTGGAACATCAGCAGCCCCAGAACGACCACCAGCACGGCGGGGACGCCGAACTGGATATAGGGCACGCGGGTGGCGGCGTAGGAGGCGAACTTCTCGCTCAGTTCGTACAGGCCCACCGCGCCGATGACCATCGCCGCGGCGAAGGTGATCGACCGGATGTACCGACCCTGGTTCCGCTTGTAGATTTCCAGCTTTGCCACTGCTGACCCTTTCGGCCTTGTCTCCGCCGGACGGGTGCGCCGTCCGCGTCCTGTCACCGGCGGAAGTGGGGTGGAGCCTTTCGGGGTGGTTCGGGCCCGCGGGGGCGCTCCGTCGCCCGGCAGGTGTGCTGGGCCCTGGTTGTCACATCCGCTCCGTCCGGGCTCGCGTCGTCCCGCCCCGGGCGGACTCACCACGGCAGGGAGGACTTGAACCCCCAACCTGCGGTTTTGGAGACCGCTGCTCTGCCAATTGAGCTACTGCCGTGTCTCGAGTCGGCCGGCGGCGCCCGGGGGCGCCGCCGGCGCGCCCGTTATTTCCTCTTGAGCTTGTGCGTCGTGTGCTTCCGTTCGCGGGGACAGTACTTCTTGAGGCTCAGCTTGGGCACCCCGCCCTGGGTCCGCACGTTGGTGCGGTAGTTCAGGTCGTCGCACTCGGTGCACTGCATCCAGACGTATTCTCTGGCCTTGGACTTGGCCATGGCTCACCTGTGTGTTTCTGCGGCCTCGGGGGCCCGGGGACTACTCGATGATCTTCGTGACGACCCCGGCGCCGACGGTCCGCCCGCCTTCGCGGATCGCGAAGCGGAGCTGGTCCTCCATGGCGATCGAGGTATTCAGCAGCTCGACTTCCATGGTGACGTTGTCGCCGGGCATACACATCTCGGCGCCGCCGAGCAGCTTGATCGTCCCGGTCACGTCGGTGGTCCGGAAGTAGAACTGCGGGCGGTAGCCGTTGAAGAAGGGCGTGTGGCGACCGCCCTCTTCCTTGGTCAGCACGTAGACCTCGCCCTCAAACTTATG
>CAYTQL010000533.1:0-1583 GCA_964439555.1 uncultured Planctomycetaceae bacterium
CGGCAGGAAGAAGGTAAATTGGTCCGGAACCGGGTAGCGAAGCACGAACAGCAGGTGCACCGCCCCGATCGCCGAGAAGCTCACCGCAAGCGGACGCCCCCTCGTCCGCCACAGGCGGACCCACCCGTAGACCGCCAGGGGAAGCAGGAAGCTCACGAAGTTCGCCCCCATCAGCGCCGCGTTGACCCGCGCGTACCGCCCGGCGTCTGTGGCGTTGAGCACCGCGTCTCGGTAGTTCCCGAACAGCGCCGAGCCGACCGCCTCGAAGACGCTGCCCGTGCGGACCGCCACCGCCGCGGTCATCGCCAGGTAGGGCGCCGCGCCGAGCAGCCACGCCCCGGCCGCGATCGGCAGCGCCCGCCGGCGGAGCCGCCCCCGTACCGTCAGCACCACCGCCGCGACCGCGTACACCGGCAGCGGGAGCAGGGCGAAGTTGTGCAGGCAGAGCCCGAGCCCGCTGACGGCGGCCAGAGCGGTCAGCTTCGTGCGGTCCGGTTTGCGCAGCAGCGCCGCCAGGAGCCACAGCTCGACCGTCAGCCCGGCGACCGACCAGGTGTAGACCTCCGCGATGGTCCCCAGCCACCAGAAGGTGTGGGCGACCGCGAGCATCGCCGCGACGCCGAGCCCGGGAAGGCAGCGCCCGGTCAGCAGGCGGACGAGGCAGGCGAGGTTCGCCAGCGCCACCGCTGCGCCGAGCCCGCTGAAGGCGTTCAGCGCCGCAACCGCCCCGGCCGAGGGGGACTCGAACAACCCCGCGCCGCCCAGCAGTCTCCCGATCGCGGCGACCCCCTGCCCCGCCCAGATGTACAGCGGATGCGCCAGGGCGAGCCCCAGACCGCCCCAGAGGTCCCCGCGGAGCACGCGGTCCTGGAACATCCCGCTGTCCTGCCAGCTCACCCCGCGCTGGGCGGTGAGCACGTACAGCGCCCCCGCGGCCAGGAACACCGCCGCCCACAGCAGCGCGCCGCGACGGCGAGGCGCAGGGTCGCGGGCGAGGGCGTCGTCCCGCGGCCCGGCCGGCGTCTCGCCCGGGCGCCGCCCCACGGCGTCACTCGCGGGTACGATGCCCGCGCCATGCCAATGCGCTTGCCCTGGATTCATGCCGCGGATGATAGCCCACCGGGCGGCGAAGTCCTAGAATCCGCCCGGGCGGGGAAATGCGCGCCGGGGCGAACCGACCTTCGGCGCAAGCGGTAGCAGTGCAGGCAGGCGGGCGTTCTGGCGCGAAACCGGCCGCCCGTCCGATAAGACAAGGGCGCCCCCGGATCATCCATCGTGAACGAACGAACCGCACAATCCGGCTTCGAGCTTTCCGCCGCCATCGAGGCGATGCGCATCCCGCACTGGGTGAAGAACCTCTTCGTGCTCGTGCCCATCGTCTTCGCCCAGCGGTTCGACGAGCCGTGGGCCTGGGGAACGGTCCTGCTTGGATTCGGCGGCTTCTGCCTGCTGTCCAGCGCGGTCTACGTGCTCAATGACATCTGCGACCGCCGGGAGGACCGCCTCCACCCGCACAAGCGTCTGCGTCCGGTCGCCTCGGGACGTCTCGCCGCCCCGGCCGCGACGGCGGAGGCCGCCCTGCT
>CAYTQL010000534.1:0-1575 GCA_964439555.1 uncultured Planctomycetaceae bacterium
AGCTTGACGCCCTGCTCAAGGCGATCGACCGCGACCCGCAGACGCTGACGAAGCTGATCCTCGCGGACGACGACTACCCCGACGCCGACGACGGGCTCCAGGGCTTCGCCTTCCACGTGACCGACGACAAGGGACGCAAGCGCCGGGTCCGGTGCACCTTCCGCGTCCCCGCGGGCTATGACCCGTCGAAACGCTACCCGCTGCTGCTCGGCGGGCACGGGCAGGGAAGCTCGGGCAGGAAGATCGTCCTCACCCTCGCCCGCCTGCTCGGGAAGCGGAGGGACGAATACGTCATCACGGCCCCCACCCGGCCGGACCCGCGACGCTTCACCGGCAAGCACGACGACGAGCAGGCGTACCTGCTGGCGATGGACGCCGTCCGCCGACAACTCAACATCGACGACGATCGCATATACGTCGCCGGGTACTCCCAGGGCGGACACGTAAGCTGGCGTCTCGCAACGCTGTATGCCCACCGCTTCGCCGCGGCCGTGCCGATGGCGGGCGTACCGCTGTTCGAGGGCGGGTTCACCGTGCACGACATGTACATGGAGAACCTGCGGAACCTGCCGGTCTGGGCGATCTGGGGCGAGAAGGACGGGCCCGGACGGCAAGGCGCCTGGGGCAACGTGGACTTCTGCCGCTCGGCCGCGAAGCGCCTGGCGGCTTTGGGGAACGAGCACTTCCGCGGGACGGAACGCAAGGGCGCGGGGCACGCGGGCTGTTGGGCCAAGCCGCCGCAGTTCGCGAAGTTCCTTGCCGCCCATACCCGTACGATCGCCCCGGAGCGGATCACCTGGCGGTTCCACCTGCCCCAGCACGCCCGGGCGTATTACCTGGAGGCGACGCGACTGGGGCGCAAACCCATCGACTTCGACGAGCCGGTGAAGGTCAAGGTCGACGCCGGGGCGGGCCCGCCGAGCCAGGCAGAGGGGATGAAGGCGATCCGCCGGGCGGTCGAACGCGAGTTGTTCGCCTTGAACGCGACGCTGGACCGCGAGGCGAACAGCCTCACCCTCACCGGTCGGGGCGTGGTGACCGTCCGCATCGACATGCTGGAGGGCATGCTGGACTACTCGAAGCCCGTGACCGTCAAGTACTGGTCCCGCACCTGGACCGGGCGGGTCCCCGCCAGCGCCGAATGCCTCCTGAAGCACTACGCCGCCGCCTGCGACCAGACCCGCCGCGTCCGCAATGCCCTGGAGGTGGACATTCGAGGCCGGGCGAGGCTGCTCTACCGGTAGCGGAAAAACGCGACGCCCGTCGAGTCGCTCAGTCCTCGGGGACTTCCTTGGCGTCCATCCAGGAGAACATCTTGCGCAGTTCCCGCCCGACCTGCTCGATCGGATGGTTCTTGTCCGCCTCGTAGAGCTGGGTGAAGTTCGGCTTGCCGGCTTCGCACTCGGCGAGCCATTCCTTGGCGAACTCCCCGCTCCGGATGCGCTCGAGCACCTGCTTCATGTTCGCCTTGACGTGCTCGTCCACCACCGTGGGCCCGATGGTCATATCGCCCCACTCGGCGGTGTTGGAGATGCTGTAGCGCATGTAGCTGATGCCGCCCTCGGCCATGAGCTT
>CAYTQL010000535.1:0-1569 GCA_964439555.1 uncultured Planctomycetaceae bacterium
GGGGAGGACGGGCAGATCGACGGGACGTTCGCGGGGACGTTCACGCACGTTCCGGGCAAGGCGCAGCCCGCGCCGCTGCGCAAACCCCGCCGTCCGCGCGAGCCGCAGGAGACGATGCCTGCCGAGCTGCGCAAGATGCTCGGGCTCAACAAGTCCGGCAAGCGGGGCCGGGACGGTCAGAAGCCCCAGCCGCAGGCGGAGGTGGAGGCGAAGGTCTCCGGCGAACTCACCGGCGAGGTCGCCGCCCCCTGGCCGCGGCCGGTCGAGGGGCACAAGCCGCTCGAACCCGGCGAGCACCCGCGCCTGATCTTCCGCCCCGGCGACGTCGAGGACCTCCGTAAGCGAGCTAAGACCCCCGAAGGCCGGGCGATCATGGAACGCTTCTACGGCGTCCTGGACTACACTGCCCACAACAAGAGCCACAAGTTCGACGCCTGGCCGGCGATCGGGTACGGGTTCGCCTGGCAGATGACCGGCGAGAAGAAGTACGCCGACAAGGCCCGGGAGATCATCGAGGCGAAGTTCTTCAAACGCTTCGCCCTCGGCGGGCAGGACATCCACCACGGACCGATGCTCCAGGGCATCGCGATCCCCTTCGACCTCTGCTACGACGCCTGGGACGCCGAGTTCCGTACGCAGTGCGTGGACGAGATCTGGCAGCGAACCCTCGAGTGCCACACCGGAACCGCCTCGGGCAACCGCATGGGCGGGCTGAACCTGGCGCACTGGTCGAACCACAACGGAATCCGCGCCGCGGCGGCCGGGCTGGGCGCCCTGGCGGTCTGGGGCGAGAAGACCTCCGCCGGCGAGCGACTGGACAAGCAGGCGCTGGCGATCGCCGAGGAGTCCGCCTACGACGTCCGCGACTGGGTCCGCGACGGTTGCGGCGGCGGGCGGTGGTTCATGGAAGGCCTGTTCTACAAGGGCATGACGATGGTCCGCGGGCTCTCCCACTACCTGCACGCCTACCCGGTGGCGATGGGGGAGCAAATCCTCCCGGCGGGGGGAGAGCACCTCGTGGTCGGGCACTTCCTGGAAGCTGCCCCCGGCGAGATCGGTATCGGGCTCGGCCCGGGCGGGCGCCTGGTCGGGGCGGGCGGGATCGACGCCGACAGTTGGGGCGAGTTGATCTGGACCATCGGGCTCTCGCACGTACCCGAAGACCTGATGCCCGGCGTGAAGTACCTCCACACCCGGGCGGTCGGGCTCAAGGGCGACCGGACCTTCGGGCTCGCGCGCGCCTGCTACGCGCCGTACCTGATGGCGAGCTACCCCTTCGGCGTCGCCGAGAAGCATCCGGACAAGGTCTTCCCGTGGATTTCCCCGGACCCGGTCAACGGGCACTGGGTCTTCCGCCCGAGCTGGAAGGGCCCGCGCGACATCCTGATGACCTGGAACATGCTCACCCACGTGCGGCGATCCTGCCATTACGAGCGGGTCGGGCCCGCCCTGCACTGGACGCTCCGCGGGTTCGGGCGGACCTGGCTGGACGGGCGGTTCCAACCGGTGGTCCGGGGCAAGGAGAAGGTCCTGGCTAACGACCCGATGGGCTCGCGCCTGATCGACTGG
>CAYTQL010000536.1:0-1568 GCA_964439555.1 uncultured Planctomycetaceae bacterium
CGCCGCGACGGCCTCGATGCCGACCGGCCCGCCGCGGTAGACGTCCATGATCGTGTGCAGGAAGCGGCGGTCGAGCTCGTCGAGCCCGAGTTCGTCGATGCCCTCGAGTTTCAGCGCCGCCTCGACGCTCTCGAGGGTCAGTCGCCCGTCGCCGCGGACCTCGGCGTAGTCGCGGCAGCGGCGCAGGAGGCGGTTGGCGATCCGCGGCGTCCCGCGGGCCCGCCCGGCCAGGGCGCGAAGGGCCTCGGGGTCGAAGGGCGCCTTGAGCATCTTCGCGGTCATGTGGCAGCGTTCGAGCAGGTCCTCGACGGACCAGTAGTTCAGGTGGTGGGCGATGCCGAACCGCGAGCGCATCGGCGGAGAGAGCATGCCCGCCCGCGTGGTCGCCCCGATCAGCGTGAAGGGCTTGAGCGGGAGGTTGATCGTCCGCGAGTGCATGCCCGAGTCCACCACGAAGTCGACCTTGAAATCCTCCATCGCCGGGTAGATGTACTCCTCGACGGCGGGGCTCAGGCGGTGAATCTCGTCGATGAACAGCACGTCGGTGGCTTCCAGGCTCGTCAGGATGCCGATCAGGTCGCTCGGGCGGGTCATCGCCGGACCGGAGGTGACCTTGATGCCCGCGTCCATCTCGTGGGCGATCACGTACGCCAGGGTGGTCTTACCGAGCCCGGGCGGGCCGTGAAGCAGGACGTGCTCCATCGGCTCGCCGCGGTTGCGGGCGGCGGTGACGGAGATCTCCAGCTTCTCCAGCAGATCGCCGGTCCCGATGCACTCCTCCAGCGTCCGCGGGCGCAGGGCGGCGTTGAACTCCTCGTCCTCCGGACCGGTCGGCGCGTTCGAGATGATCTTGTCGCGTGCCATGGACCCAGTCATACCCGCTCAGACCCGCCGCTGCAAACGAACGCAGGGCGTTCATTGCCAACGGCTCGGCCTCCGGGTAGGCTTGCCCGCTCCAGACCGATCTTCTCAAGGAGCCCACCCATGGCCGATACGCTGAACTGGGGCATTCTCTCCACCGCACGCATCGCCGAAAAATTCATCGCCGGCGTGAAGGGTTCCCGCACGGGCAAGCTCGCGGCCGTCGGATCGCGGGACCAGGCCAAGGCCGAGGCCTTCGCCGCCGAGCACGGCATTCCCGTCGCCCACGGCAGCTACGAGGACCTGCTGGCGGACCCGGACGTCGAGGCGGTCTACATCGCCACCCCGCACCCGATGCACGCGGAGTGGTGCATCAAGGCGGCCCGCGCGGGCAAGCACATCCTCTGCGAGAAGCCCGTCGCCCTCAACGCCCCCACGGCGATGCGGATCATCGACGAGGTCGTCCGCAACGACGTGTTCTTCATGGAGGCGTTCATGTACCGCTGCGCCCCGCAGACGCACAAGCTCGTGGAGCTGATCCGCGACGGGGCGATCGGCGAGGTCCGCCTCATCAAGGGCACGTTCAGCTTCCACGGGCCGGACGACCCGACCCATCGCCTGCTGAGCAACGCCCTCGGCGGCGGGGGCATCCTGGACGTCGGCTGCTACCCCGTCAGCGCCGCGCGGCTGATCGCGGGCGCGGCGAT
>CAYTQL010000537.1:0-1566 GCA_964439555.1 uncultured Planctomycetaceae bacterium
CGACGAGGCCAAGAGCCAGCTCGAAGAAGCCGGCGCCACGGTCGAAATCAAGTAAGTGCATGGAAAGACTTCACTTACAAGCCGTATAGACGCACGCAGTGCCTTCCGCTCGAAAGGGCGGAAGGCGCTTTTCCTTGTCTGAGCGCCCCGCGCGGGGTGCTCGGACGGGTCGGACAAAGGTGCGAACGGTCCGAGCTTACGGGCAGTACAAACCGGATAGCTTCTCCCCAAGGCCCCAGCAGACGAGGGTTCGCCGATGTTGCAGATGGAACGCGTCAGAAACTTCGCGAAGGTCGGCGATGCCGCGCCGATTCCGAACCTGGTGGACCTGCAGGTCGCCAGCTACGAGCGGTTCCTCCAGCGTGGAATCCCGCTGGAGAAGCGCAACGAAGAAGGGCTCGAGGCCCTGCTGCGGGAGATCTTCCCGATCGTCAGCTACGACGAGCAGATGAGCCTCGAGTACCTCGACTACGATCTCGGCGAGCCGCGCTACAAGCCCGACGAGTGCCAGGACCTCCGCCTGACCTACGGGCGCCCCTTCCGCATCCACTGCCGCCTGACGCGGAAGGACTCCAAGAACGTCCTGGAGGAGGCCATCTACGTCGGCGAAATGCCGATCATGCTCGGCGGGGGCGAGTTCATCGTCAACGGCGCCGAGCGGGTGATCGTCTCGCAGCTTCACCGTTCCCCGGGCGTCGATTTCACCGTCGAGATGCAGGAATCCGACCGCCCGCTGCACGGGGCGCGGGTCATCCCCGAGCGCGGAAGCTGGATCGAGCTGGCCGTCAGCAAGAAGGACGCGCTGACGATGCGGATCGACCAGTCCTCGAAGATTCCCGCGACGATGTTCATCCGCGCCATGGACGAGAAGTTCGGCTCGGACGCCGCGATCATCCGCGAGTTCTACAAGACCAAGAAGATCAGCACCGAGAAGCTCCGCCCGCGGATGTACCTCGTCGAGGCGTTCGTGGACCCCGACAGCGGCGAGGAACTCGTCCCCGCCGGCGGGCAGATCGGCGAAGCGCTGACCAAGATCGTCTCCTCCACGGTCAAGCAGGTGGAGGTCATCGACAAGGTCGCCGACCCGCTGATGCTCAATACCCTCGCCGAGGACGCCTCGGACTCCCACGAGAACGCGCTGCTGCGTATCTACATGCGTCTGCGCCCGGGCAACCCCCCGCAGATCGACAAGGCCCGGACCCTCTTCGAGGAGAAGTTCTACGACGAGAACCGCTACCGCCTCGGGAAGGTCGGGCGGTTCCGCATCAACCGTAAGTTCAAGCAGGAAGTGGACGAGTCCGTGATGACGCTGCGCCCGGAGGACTTCCTCGGGACGCTGAAGTACATCATCCGCCTGCGCAGCGGCGAAGGCTTCGTCGACGACATCGACCACCTCGGCAACCGCCGCCTGCGGACCATCGACGAACTGGCCACCGACGAGCTGCGCAAGGGCTTCCTCAAGCTCCGCCGCACCGTCCAGGAGCGGATGAGCCTCAAGGACCCCGAGGAGCTGACGAAGATCGCCGAGCTGGTCAACTCCAAGAGCATCTCCTCGAGCATCGACTT
>CAYTQL010000538.1:0-1565 GCA_964439555.1 uncultured Planctomycetaceae bacterium
TGACCATGATGGACGTCTCGCAAACCGAACAACTTCCCCCGGACGTCCTTTCGCGGCTCCAGCATTGCGAGCGGATTCTTCGCGAGCTCGAACGGGCGGCCGTGGCGATCAGCGGCGGGATGGACAGCTCCTTCCTGCTGGCGCTGGCGGTCGAGACGCTGGGCGTCGAGAACATTCTGGCGATCACGGCGGTTTCGACGATCTTCCCACAGCGGGAGGTTCGCGCCGCTCGGGATACCGCCGACCAGCTTGGGGTGCAACTGATCGAGATGCCCACCGAGCAGCTCGCCGATCCGCACTTCGCGGCCAATCCGACGGATCGCTGCTATTACTGCAAGTCCCGCCTGTTCAGCCGGATGAAAGCGATCGCCGAGGAGCACGACGCCGCGGTCGTCAGCGGTGCGAATATCGACGACACGTCCGATTACCGCCCGGGGGCGCGGGCGGAGGAACAGTTGCAGATTCGCCGCCCGTTGCTGGAAGCGTCGATCGGCAAGCGGGACATCCGCACGATCTGCAAAGCCCGGGGGTGGGACTTCGCCCAGCGTCCCAGCAGCGCCTGCCTCGCCTCGCGTATTCCCTACGGTCAGCGGATCACGCAGGAAGGGCTCCGGCGCATCGACAAGGCGGAGGAGTTTCTCCACCGTCTCGGCTATCCGCAGGTCCGCGTGCGGGACCATGGACCGATCGCCCGTATCGAGGTGCCCGACGACCGGATCGACGCGTTGAGTCTTCAGCGCGAACAAGTGGTCGAACGGCTGGTGGGCCTGGGTTGGCGATACGTGACGCTGGATCTCCAGGGCTTCCGCAGCGGTTCGCTGAACCCGCGATAGGCAACGGTCGTTGCAGAACCCGGGCGAGAGGCCGGGCGACGAAGCGCCCAAGCTCCGCCGCGCGCCCCGGGGACCTCTTCTCGCATAGGCCACCACCAGCCGGCCGCCCCCTGTCCGTGCGCGATCCGTGTCCGCGATCCGCGTCCGCGCTGGTCTTTCGGGGGGGGCTCTGCTATGCTCGCGCGCCGCGTTGCGTGCACCAAGGAACGGAAGGTTCTCCGAGGAGCGTTTTGTCATGCAGGAACAGCTCGCCTACGCCCTGATTACCCCGTACAGCCTCTACAAGTCCCGCACGGGCGGGATTATCGGACGGCTGCTGGCCCATACCCGCCTGGAGCTGGTCGGCGTGCGGATGTTCGTCTTCTCCGACGAGTTCATCGACAAGTACCAGAAGATCGTCTGCCCCCCGGGCTGCGACCCGACCATTGCGAAGGCGTGGCGCGACTACATCGACAACAACCTTCGCCCGGGGAACCCCTGGGGGCTGCTTCCGCGGTGCATGCTGCTGCTGTTCCGCGGACCCAACGCGGTGCGGCATCTGAAGGACGACGTGATCGGCGCCTTCACCGAGGAACCCCACGGCGACACCGTCCGGGGGACCTACGGAGACTTCCTCCGCGACGAGTCGGGCGAGATTCACTACTTCGAGCCGGCCGTGATCACCTGCCCCGACCCCGAGCTCAACCCCTCCCACCTCGAGTTACTCGCCGACTACGTCGATTCCGACGGCGG
>CAYTQL010000539.1:0-1552 GCA_964439555.1 uncultured Planctomycetaceae bacterium
GAGCCCGCAGCGTCGACACGTTGCACTTCGACGATGTCGAACCGGCTCTCGAGTACTACATCGTCGACCCGAAGGGCGAAGACGACCACCGACGCGTGGACGTTCGCGAGGATGTTCGAACCGTTCTGGCCGGCCTCCCCGATGACCTGCGAGGCATCTGCCTGGATCTGATGTCGGACTCGCCCTTCCAGGTCGCCAAGGATCGCGGCGTACATCACTCGGCGATCTATCGGGCCATCGCGAAGATCCGCGAATACTTCCGCCACGCAGGAATCGAGGAGATTTCCTGAGTTCGATGCGAAGGATCGGTCCGCCACGCAAAAAAACAAAGGTGGAAGGACTGACCAAAGGAGCTTCCGTCATGGATGACATCGCTATCGATCTCAACGTACTGACCGTCGAACCGGCGGATCAGTACCACGCCAAGGCGGGCGAGTACCTTTCCAGCCACCAGTTGCTGGACTTCATCAAGTGCCCGTGGCTGTATCGCAAGAAGGCGCTCGGGCTGATCGAAGACAAGGACTCGCCCGCCTACCTCATGGGCCGCGCCGCGCACGTTCGGATTCTCGAAGGCAGGAACGCCTACGAGGCGACGTTCGCTTTCGGTGGTCCCGTCAACCCCAAGACCGGCAAGCCCTTCGGCACGTCCACGAAGGCATTCGCCGAATGGGCCGTCGCCCAGGGCAAGCCGGTCCTCTCTCTTGATCAGGTCGAGCTCATCGAGCAGATGGCCTCGGGCGTGGCCATGAACGACGCGGCCGTGGACCTGCTGCTCTACGGCCGCTCCGAAGGCGTTCTGCGAGCCGAGTACTGCGGCACGCCATGTCAGATTCGCATCGATTGGGTCCACCCGCATCGCGGGATCGTGGACTTCAAAACCTGCGACGACCTGACGTGGTTCGAGTCCGACGCCCGCCGCTACGGCTACCACCGCCAGATGGCGTTCTACCGGGCCGTGCTGGCCCAGCCGCTCGCTGGGCTGCTGGTGCCCGTCCACCTGATCGGCGCGGAGAAGAAAGAGCCTTTCCGCTGCGGCGTCTGGCGTGTCGGCGAAGACACGCTGGCCATCGCCCAGCGGGAAAACGAGGCGGCGATCCGTCGGCTGCTGGCATGCCGCCAGCAGGACCACTGGCCGACGGGCTATGAGGAGATCCGCGTGCTCGATGTGGCCTGAGCATTTCTTGCGCCCGGACGGGTCATGTGGCCGGAGTGGACTTCCCCCTGACTGTGAAGCCCGACTCCCTGCCGCCGCCCGGGCGCATCCGGCAGGGCCGGGCTACCGGGGCCTCTTCTTGCAGAAAGGCCTCGGGACGCGGGTTCGACTCCCGCACCTGCCAGTGACCGCCGGCCGGCGAGAACCAGGAAGAACCCAAATCACAGAGGACAACGCATGACACTGATGAAACAGATTCGAAGCGGACCGCGCCACTCGCCGCCGAGGTTCCTGATCTACGGCACCGAGGGCATCGGCAAGTCCACGACCGCCGCGCAGGCAGAGAGGCCCATCTTCATCCCCACCGAGGATGGGCTGGACCAGATCGATTGCGACTCC
>CAYTQL010000540.1:0-1539 GCA_964439555.1 uncultured Planctomycetaceae bacterium
CCAGCATCCCGAACTGCGTGCCCCAGTCGCCGACGTGGTTCTGGCGGACGACGTGGTGGCCCTGGAAGCGGAGGATGCGGGCGAGGGCGTCGCCGATGATCGTGCTGCGGAGGTGCCCGACGTGCATCTCCTTGGCGAGGTTCGGCGCGGAATAATCGACCACGACGGTCTGCTCGAGGGGCGGGCCCTCGACGCCGAGCTGCTCGTCGCCGGTCATCGCTGCGAGGCGCTGCTGGAGGAAGTCGGCTCTGAGCGTGATGTTGACGAACCCGGGCCCGGCGACCTCGACCGTCTCGGCGAGGTCGTCCAGCTCCGCCGCGTCGACCACCTTCGCCGCCAGCTCGCGGGGGTTGCTCCGCAGCTTCTTGGCCGCACCCATCACGCCGTTGGCCTGGTAGTCCCCGAATTCCGGTCGGGCGGAGGGGCGGACGATCGCGGGCGACCCGTCGGGCGCCCCGGTCGCGGTGAGTGCGGCGCGGAGACGGGTTTCCAGCTCCCGGCGGAGGTTCACGAACCGTCCCCGGCGGCGGGGCGGTCGGTTCGCCGGACGTTGATGTTGTGGGAGGCGGTCACTTCCGCTTCCACGGGCAAATCGTCGAGCTTGACGGTTTCGAGCAGGCGTGCGGCGACCTTGGGGGGATTGGGGATCGTCGCCTTGGCGAGCTTGGCGGCGCCCACGAACTGGAAGTCGGCGCCGTCACGGGCGCCGTCGCCGAAGCGGAACCACCGCGGCCCGATCAGGGGGCAGGGCTGGAACAACTCGCCGATCGCCTCCACGAACCGCTCGGTGAGCACCTTGTACAGCCGGTCGTCGTCCATGTTACTGCTCGGCTTTCTCCCCGCGGGGCCCCGGGGCGTCTTCCTGCCAGTCCACCCGGGGCGCCTCGCCCCAGATGAGTTCCAGGTCATAGTAAGACCGGTGCGTCCGGTCGAAGATGTGGATCACCACGTCCACGAAATCCAGCAGCACCCAGGCGCCGCTGTCGAGCCCTTCGACGTGCCAGACCTTCTGCCCGTGCGACGCGCCGTGACGCTCGATCTCGTCGGCGACGGTCTTCATCTGCCGCCCGCTCGTGCCGGTGCAGACCACGAAGTAGTCGGTGACGGGGCTGATCTCGCCCAGGTCGAGCACCACGGCGTCTTCGGCCCGGTTGTCCCGCGCGATCCGCGCTGCCTCGATGGCCAATTGCTTCGCGCTCAACGTCGGTTGTGTGGCCATCCGCGCGCCCCGCGCCCTTTCCGGCTTTGAGTCTGGATCGTTCACCGCGGAGGGCCCCGGCCTGCGATCAGCCGAAGCCCTCCGCGGTCATGTCGTGATCGGGGTCAGTCGATGCCCAGCGCGCCGCCGATCATCGGGGCGTACTTCACGATCAGCCCCGCGAAGACGACGCTGACCATCGCCATCAACTTGATCAGGATGTTCAGCGAGGGGCCGGAGGTGTCCTTGAACGGGTCGCCGACGGTGTCGCCGACGACGGTGGCCTTGTGGTTCTCCGAGCCTTTGCCGCCCAGCTTGCCGGTCTCGATGTACTTCTTGGC
>CAYTQL010000541.1:0-1534 GCA_964439555.1 uncultured Planctomycetaceae bacterium
GGACGGTGACCGACTCGGGCCGGGCGCGATCGTCGCTGCGCACGTGCACCGGGCGGGTCGCGTCAGGGAAGGCGGCGGAGGCGTCGGAGGGAAGCTGGGGCTCGGGGAGGTGGGAGAGGATCTCGGGGATACGGGTCTTCTTCCCGCATTGGGGGCACCGGGTCTCGCGTCCCGGCGGCGCGGAGGTCTGGAACCTCTCCCCGCATCGGTCGCATCGTGCCTGAACTGCCATGGCTGGGTCTCCTCTCGGTTGCTCCCGGTCGGCGTGCGCCGCTCCGGGATCGGTCGGACCCGTGGGCCCGGCGTCCGGCTGCGCGGACCCGGGGCCTGTGGCGTTTCTCGTTGCGGCGGGCGCGGCAGGTGGGAACGACGCGTGCACGCAGAGCGCCGCAATACGGTGTGGCGGGTCAGGGCGATCCGTTGCGGATGCCCGACGGGGACCCGCTGGGCGAGCTGGAAACACCCGCCCGGGGAGTGAGGCCGATGCGAACAGGCGGCCCGTCGGATGCCCCCGAACGGGGGCGATCCAATCAATTTATAGGGCCACCCTAACTGTCCGTCAAGGGAAAGTTAAGATCGCTTTACCGATTTCGTCATTCTCGGGAATTTCGGGGAGTGCCTCCCGCGGGAACCCGGGCTGCCCCGAGCCGCCCCTCGACGCGTCGAGGAAACAACCGGCGTATTCGCTTCATCCCCTTCATCCTGCCCCCGGACGAACTTATAATGCCTCCGCCGCGAGGGTGGCGGAATTGGCAGACGCGCCAGGTTTAGGTCCTGGTCCCGAAAGGGGTGCAGGTTCGAGTCCTGTCCCTCGCATGGCGCGGCAGAGGCCGGGGTGCAGCGGCGCCTTTTTCACGCCTTTTCGGTCGCGGGGGCGGTGGCTTCGGCTTTCCGCGTGGCGCGGGCGGCGAGGAAGCTGAGCACCGAGACGTAGAAGAACCCGAAGGCGAACATCACCAGGAACGGGGCGGCCAGGGCGCTGCGGACGTGCACCATGCTCAGCACCGCGCAGACGCTCATGTAGACCCCGAAGAACAGCTCGATGAACGGCAGGAGTTTGCGCTTCGGTTTGCGGGGGCGTCCCTCGGCCAGGTGGGCGCGGGCGGGGTCCTCGCTGTTGCCGTACTTCGGCGTGCGGACGAATTCGCTCTTGCGCCCGCAGAAGGCTTCGAGAATCGCCTTGGAGTTCGAGACGCACAGCCCCACGCCCAGCGACATCATCATCGGCAGATACTTCATCGGGCTGCGCCAGTCGCCCGAGATGTCCCACTGGCTGGCGACGTAGAACACCCCGGCCGACATCGTCGCCAGCGTGAAGATGCTCACGTCGAAGACCACCCGCCACATCGACCCGGGCTCCCCCGGGACCGACTGGAGATACAGCGCGGGGAACATCATCAGCACCAGCAGCATCATGTACAGGTGCATCGTGAAGGCGGTGAGGTGGAAGAAGCTCTCGATCTTCACCTTCAGCGGCGCGCGGGACAGGAGGATCTTCGGGAGCATCTTCATCGCCGTCTGCGCTCCGCCCTTG
>CAYTQL010000542.1:0-1533 GCA_964439555.1 uncultured Planctomycetaceae bacterium
GCGACGCCCACCACAAGCGGCAGGTGATGGGGCGCGAGGTGGTCGTGGCGATCACCGACGGCGAACTGGACTTCGGGCCCTGGGAGCAGATCTTCTACGGCGAGTTCGACGGACGGCGTCCGAAGCGCGTGCTGATCAAGATCATCGGAGACTAACCATGTCCATCTCCTTCCCGTGCGAACACTGCGGCAAACAGATCAAGGCCCCGGAATCCGCCGCGGGCAAGCGGGGCAAGTGCCCCCACTGCAAGCAGTCGACCTACGTCCCCGAGCCGGTCAGCGAGGAGGAGATCCTCGATTTCGCCCCGGTCGACGAGGAGGAGGAGCGCCGCCGCAAGGAGGAAGTCCGCAAGCTGATGGCGCAGGAACACGACATCATCGCCGAGACCGGCGCGCAGCCCGAGGTCCCGCTGGAGGCCAAGGAGGACGTCCAACCCCAGGACCTCCACCACCTCGTGGTCAACTACTGCCTCGACATGGCCGGGGGACACCTCGAACGCGCCCAGACCCACGCCCGCAAGCTCGGCCAGTTCGGCTTCAACGGAACCCAGGCCGTCAACGACTTCATCGAGGGCAACGCCGACGAGCCCGCCCTCGATCAGCTCCCCAAGCCCGTGCTCAAGGGCTTCCTGAACCAGCTCAAGGACGAGATCAAGTAGCGCCGGGTCGTTGACGGACGACCGCGGGGACGCCTCGAACCCCCCGCACGTCCGCAGGCGCAGCGAACCGGCGAGTCAGCGAGCCCGCAGCATTCGACGACAGAGGGCGTCCTGGAGCTGCTTGGCTTTCCAGCATTTGCCCGGCGGAACGTCATTGCAGAGGATGCTGAAGGCGAGGGCGGGCTTGCGGGCCTCCCCCAGGATGTACCCGCTGAGGCAGCTCGTGCGGGCGACGTAGCCCGTCTTGGCGAGCACCCGGCCGGCCGTGTTCCCCAGGCGCCTGCGCAGCGTGCCCTCCTTGCCCCCGACCGGCAGGCTTTTTCGCAGCGAGGCGCCCCATTTCTTTCCCGCGGCCAGGTCCAGCAGAGCGGTCATCGCCCGCGGGCTCACGCGGTTGCGCTTGGAGAGTCCCCCGCCGTCGCGCGGGGCGAACTCCTCGCCCGGGAGCTCCAGCGCCTCGCTGAGCACGCGGTCCATGAGCTTGGCGCTGCCCGGCCAGGTCCCGTCGCCGGCGCGGAGCAGCAGGCACTCGGCGGCCATGTTCAGGCTTCGCTTGTTCGCCCGCAGCAGGGCGAGGCGGATGGGCGTGACGACCCGGCAGACCGGCTCGGCGTCGTTGAGCTCGGCGTGCAGATCGGCGTCGAGTCGCCGGGTGACCGGGGCGCCGGTGAGCTTCACCCCCGCCCGCGCCAGCCGGTCGGCCAGCACCCGCGCCGCGAGGATCGGCGGATCGGTCACCGGGACGTCGTAAGGCTCGGCGGAGGCGGACGCGGCCGAGCCGCGCAGGGTCAGCAGGGCGTCGTCGGCGCTGAGGTAGAGCCCCCAGACATGCCGGCGCGAACGCCGGGTGCGCCGCGCCGTCCGGTCCCGGGGAC
>CAYTQL010000543.1:0-1525 GCA_964439555.1 uncultured Planctomycetaceae bacterium
GTTGGCGTCGTAGAACATCTTCGACGCAGCCTTGGCCGAGTCGAAGGTCGCCCGCAGCTCGGCCCCTTCCACGATGCCCTCGTAGCGGTACGTGCCGCCGGCCAGCAGGCCGATGTCGATGCTCCCGCTGAAGCCCCACCGCCCGCCGGTGCGGTCGACGACGATGGGGAACGTCTTCTCCGCGGTCAGCCCGCCGAAGTAGGTCGCCAGGAAGGTGGCGTCGTAGACGCGATCATCCCGCGGGCGGAACACGGCCGTGAGCTTCCCGCTCATCGCGGGGGTCTCCCAGCCGCCGGCCCAGTATCCGGCGAGCGGATCGGGTGGAATCTCCCGGGCTTCGAGATTCAGTTCTTCCTGCCGCTGCTCGTAGGAGATGCATCCGCCGAGCGCCAGCCCGATTGTGAGGAAACCGATCGCGTACTTCATGCACGCCATTGTACACGCGGAGCGTTCAATACCAGCGCCAACCCATCCCGCCGACCGGCTGCTTGCGGAGCGCTTCGCGGTCCAGGGGGGATCGGACCAGGCCGGTAGGTGAGGTCTCGTCCAGCAGCGCCTCGTCGCCGAGCTTGCGGGCTTCGGCGATCAGGCGCTCGCGCCACGGGGCGGCGCAGTTTTCGCCGTCGTCGCCGAGGGCGAGGTTGACCAGTTCCTGCGGGTCCTCCCGGAGGTCGTAGAGTTCCTCGACGGCGCCCCACTGCTGGTAGCAGTATTTCCACCGCCCGTCGCAGACCATCGCGCCCTGCCGGGGGTCGTCATGGCACTGGGAATAAAACAGCTCGCGCGTCGGGGCGTCGGGGCTCGCCAGGGCGTCCGCGAGGTCCACGCCCTGGACCTCCCGGTCCAGCGGGCAGTCGGTGAGGCTCGCGAGGGTGGGCAGGATGTCCTGGAGCCCGACCAGTTGCGGACGGTCGCCCTCGGCGCCGCCGGGGATCCGCCAGATCTGCGGCGCCCGGACCGAGCCTTCGAGGAAGTTGCACTTGAAGTAGGCGCCGAAGTCGCCCAGCAGGTCGCCGTGGTCGGCGGTGAACAGGACGATCGTCTCCTCCTGGATGCCGAGGGTGCAGAGGCTCTTGAGCACCCGTCCGATCTGCTCGTCCTGGAAGGTCACCAGCCCGTAGTAGTAGCTGCGGATCACCCGCCGGGCTTCCGGGCTGAGGGTCTTCTGCCCGTGCGTGACGCGGATGGACTCGATCGTGGGGTTCTTCTGGTCCAGCAGCGATTCGTCCCCCGCCGGCGGGGGCGTCCCGCGGGGGTCGTAGAGGCGGGCGTAGTCGACCGGCGGGTCGTACGGCGAATGGGGTTTCGGGAAGCTGCAGAACATCAGGAACGGCTTGTCCGCCCGGTCGCGCGTGTGCTCGTGGAGCCGGGCGATCGTGCGGTCGGCCACCCAGTGGTCCACGTGGTGCTCGTCGGGAAGGGGGCTCGGGCAGGGGCGGACGTCGTTGTTGCCGATCCCGTGGGCGCGGGAGTACCCGCCCCAGCCGACCTCGCCGAGGTAGTCGAGGTAGTCCTCCACCCCGCC
>CAYTQL010000544.1:0-1519 GCA_964439555.1 uncultured Planctomycetaceae bacterium
TTACGTCGCATTGCGACGCCGCTTACTTACGCAACCCGAACGGACGTCACCCCCCCGATGTAGGCGATGGTGATCTCGGCGTGGTCGGTTCGGGACGGTCGGCGCGGTGCGGTCATCAGGCGGGTTCCTCTCTCTTCGGGCCCCGGGAGCGACGGCGTGCCGGAGCCGGCGGCGAAAATCCTCATTATGCCGGAATTCGTCCGCGCGGCAAGTCGCTTGACTTTTGCCCGCGCCGGTGCGAAGATTCTCCCGCGTAAGTGCCGCTCGGGGCGGGAAAGGTTCTCGCCGTCGGCGGCGGACAAGGGTTTGCATCCGCGTTCGCATTTGTACGTTCCAGCGTTCCCGCCCGTGAACTGACTTCACATGCGGATCAGTTGGCTTGGATGATCGGCGCCTGCGAAACCCCCGGCCGGTAAAGGAGCCATTCCATGGCAACCGGAAAAGTGAAGTGGTTTAACGACACCAAGGGCTTCGGATTCATCGAGCGGGACGACGGCGGCGACGTCTTCGTGCACTACAATGACATCCAGGCCGAGGGCTTCCGGTCGCTCGACGAGGGCGATCAGGTCGAGTTCGAGGTCGTCGAGGGTCCCAAGGGCCCCCGCGCCGCGAACGTCGTAAAGCTCTAACCATCGCACACGAGAAAACGCCGCCCCCGGGCGGCGTTTCTCACGCGCGGGGGCCGCTGGATGACGGGGAGAGCCGATGGCAGAGGCGCAACCCGAACCGCCCATCATCGACTGGTCGACCCTGCGACGTCTCGAGTACCGTTGCGACCCCGACCTTTGCGCAGGCGGGGTCTGCTGCTGCGCCTCCTTCGAGGTCTGCATCGAGGATGAGGAGCTGGACCGGCTCATCGGGCTGCTGCCGACGGCGGCGGCCTACGCCGACGCCGGGCGCGGCGTGGTGGACGCGCCCTTCGAGCCGCTGGAGAGCGGGGTCTTCGCCCTCGAGACCGACGAGGACGGGCTCTGCCTGATGGCCCATACGACCGACGACGGGCGGACGCTCTGCGCCTTCCACTTCGCCGCACTCGAACTCGGGCTGGATCCGGTGGTCAGCAAGCCGCGGGCCTGCGCCCTCTGGCCGCTCTCGCTCTCGGAGAACGCGCCGGCGAGACTCACGGTCGATCCCTCCGCGGCCGAGTTTCCCTGTTGCAGACTCCGGGAGAGCCCCGGGCGGCTCGCCCCCGAGCTTGCCGCGACGTTGCGAGCGCTGTACGGGATCACGGAGTAGCAACCCGTCGCGGAACGGCGGCCGGCGTGGGCAGGCCTGCGGCGCGGCGTTTTTCCCATAGACAACGGGCCGGGAGAGCCCTGTCTCCCGGCCCGTTGGCATTGACGGCTTATTGTGGTTCCGTGGTCGGCCGCTTCAGTCCATCGACGGCAGCCCGGGGAGCATCAGGTGGTAGGCTTCCATCACGAAGGGTAGACCGCGGATCGTCTGCATGATCTCCTCGGTCGGCGCCTGGTCGAGGTTGATGCCGACCAGCGCGGTCCGGGGCACCTCCTTGCGGGAG
>CAYTQL010000545.1:0-1504 GCA_964439555.1 uncultured Planctomycetaceae bacterium
ATCGACTGGCCGATCGGCGGGACGACGCCGACGGTCTCGGAGAAGGACGCCGCCTACCCGCGCCTCGCCGATCAGCCCGACGAGGACCTGCCCGTCTACCCCGGAGCGGCGTTGTGAAGGTGCTGGTCACCGGCGCGAAGGGTATGCTCGGGCGGACGCTGATGACCCGCTTGGGCGATTGCGAGCTTGTCGGCGTGGACGTCGAGGACGCAGACATCGCCTCGGCCGGGGCGGTGCGGGAACTGCTCGCCGAGCATTGTCCCGATGCGGTGGTCCACTGTGCGGCCATGACGGCCGTGGACGAGTGCGAATCGGCCTCCGACGAGGCGTATCGCGCCAACGCCGTGGGGTCGGCGAACGTGGCGGACGCGTCGCGGCGGGTGGGGGCGAGGCTGATCGCGATTTCGACGGACTACGTTTTCGCCGGCAACCTGGACCGTCCGTACCACGAGTTCGACGCGACCGGTCCGCGGACCGTCTACGGCGCCGGCAAGCTCGCGGGCGAGCAGGCGGTTCGCTCGCACTGCCCGGATCATCTGATCGCGCGGATCTCCTGGCTGTACGGGCCCGGGGGCCCGAGCTTCTATCACACGATGGTCCGCCTGGGCTCGCAGGACGGCGATTCGCTGAAGGTCGTGGAGGACCAGGTGGGCAACCCGACCTCGACGCTCGCGGTGGCCGATCACCTCGCGCTGTTGCTGGAGAGCCCCGCGGTGGGGACCGTGCACCTGAGCTGCGAGGGTGAGACGACCTGGCGGGGCTTCGCGGAGGAGATTTTCCGCCTCAAGGGGCTCTCGCGTCCGGTCGTCGGGTGCGTGACGTCCGAGTTTCCGCGCCCCGCGCCGCGCCCGGCCAACAGCCGCCTGGAGAAGCGCATGCTCCGCCTGCTCAATCTGCCGCCCATGCCTCACTGGAAAGACGCCCTGGAGACCTTCGTGCGGGAGTATCCCGATGGCTGACGTTCGACACACCCCCCGCGTGGTCCTGGTGACCGGCGCCGCGGGGTTCATCGGCTGCAACGCCGTGCGGTACCTGCTGGCTGCGGAGGCGGATCTGCGGGTGATCAGCCTCGATCTGCTCACCTACGCCGGCTCGCGGGCGAATCTTGCGGACGTCGAACGGGACTCCCCGGACCGCCACCGCTTCGTCCACGCTGACATCCGCGACGCCGACGCCGTCGAGCGTCTCTTCGTCGAAGAGCCGATCGACACTGTCCTGCACCTCGCGGCCGAGAGCCACGTGGACCGGTCCATCTCCGACCCGTCCGCCTTCCTCCAGACCAACGTCATGGGCACCTACGTGCTGTTGGCCGCGGCGCGGAAAGCGTGGGCCGGTCGCCACGACGTGCGGTTCCACCACGTCAGCACCGACGAGGTCTTCGGCTCGCTCGGCGGCGAGGGGCGCTTCACCGAAACCACCCCGTACGACCCGTCGAGCCCCTACAGCGCCTCCAAGGCCGCGAGCGATCACCTGGTTCGCGCGTGGGGACGGACCTACGAGCTGC
>CAYTQL010000546.1:0-1504 GCA_964439555.1 uncultured Planctomycetaceae bacterium
TACTGGAAGGCCGAACGAGCCGCCGCATGAGAAGTGCCAGGATTTATGCTCGCACACCCCCTGATTCTTTGTCGTTGAAAACCATTGCAGCGTCCGGCGGGGGCGCGGTAAGATACACGACTCAGATAAGCACCCCAGCGAAAAGGTATCGGCCATGAAGCCCGAAATTCATCCCGACTACGAGGAAGTCAACGTCCGCTGCGCCTGCGGCAACGAGTTCAAGACCCGCAGCACGGCCGGGAGGGACCTGGGGGTGGACATCTGCTCCGCGTGCCACCCCTTCTACACCGGGCGGCAGAAGTTCGTGGACGCCGCCGGGCGCGTGGAGAAGTTCCAGCGCAAGTTCGGCAGCGACTACCTCAAGAAGGCCAAGGCGAAGACGCAGAAGAAGTAGCTGCCCTCGCTCACCGACGCCGACGGACGCCGCACGGGCGCACGTCGGCGTTTGTGCGCGCCGCCCGATGGGATGCGCATCTGCCCTGTGGCGTGCCGGGGCGGGGCACGAGGCCGCGCCACGCACCGGCCGGACGCCATGCCGCAGATTTGCCGCGCACCTGCCTGTGCGACGGGCCCGAGCCCCCGGAGACGCCATGCCCCAACAGGCCGAGACGCTGATCGACAAGCTCGACGAACTCGACCGCCGCTACCGCGAGCTGGCCGAGCAGATGAACGACCCGGAGGTCGCCTCCGACGGGCAGCGGATTGTGGCGGTCGCCAAGGAGCACGCCCGGCTGGGGAAGATCGTCGAACCTTACCGCCACTATCACAAGCTCGCTGAGGACCTCGAAGGCGCCCAGGCGATCCTCGACGACGCCGAGACCGGCGCCGAACTGAAGGAGCTGGCGACGCTGGAAGTCGAGGAGCTCCGCGGGCAGGTGGATGAGGCGCTCGAGCGGGTCAAGGGCCTGCTGGTGATGGGCGGCGACGAGGCCATCGGCTCGGTGATGCTGGAGCTCCGCGCCGGGACCGGCGGCGACGAGGCCGCTCTGTTCGCCGGCGACCTGCTGGAGATGTACCGCCGCTACGCCGAGCGGAAGGGCTGGAAGTTCGAGGTTCTTTCGGGCAGTCCGACCGAGCTGGGCGGCTTCCGCGAGGTGGTGGTCAACGTCAAGGGCGAGGGCGTCTGGGCGCGCCTGGGCTACGAGGGCGGGGGGCACCGCGTGCAGCGCGTCCCCAGGACCGAGACGCAGGGGCGGATTCACACCTCCGCGGCCACCGTGGCGGTCATGCCCGAGCCCGAGGACGTCGAGGTGGACATCGACTGGGAGAAGGACGTCACGGAGCACAAGGCCCGCTCCTCGGGCCCCGGCGGGCAGAGCGTCAACAAGGTCGAATCGGCCATCAAGCTGGAACACGTGGAGACCGGCATCAAAGTCTCCATGCAGGATGAGAAGTCCCAGCACAAGAACCGCGCCAAGGCCCGCCGAATTCTCGCCGCGCGCGTCTACGAGCATTTCCGCACCCGGCAGCTCCAGGCTGAGGCCGAAACGCGCAAGAACATGAT
>CAYTQL010000547.1:0-1503 GCA_964439555.1 uncultured Planctomycetaceae bacterium
GTCGAGCACCTCGGCGCCGAGGGAGGTATCGTCGCTCTCGCGGGTCAGGTCGAGCAGCCCCGAACCGCTGCCGACCCCGTCGAGGGCGATCTGGTCCTCCAGCGACGGGGCGATCTGGGTCTTGGCCATCGGGTCGGCCTCGATCTCCAGGTCCTCGTCGTCGAAGATGCTGATGCCCTCGGCGGAGATGACGGTGTCTTCCTTGGTCGCGGGGCGTTCGGCGTCCGCGTCGGCCAGGTCCGCCTCGTCGGCGGGCGCCAGCTCGACGTCCTCGCCGCCGTCCCCGGCCAGGGCGTCGACCTCCTCGGCCTTGAACATCTTTTTCTGCCCGTCGGGGAAGACCTTGAGCTTGTTTTCCCGCACCATCTCCTGGAGTTCATCCTCGGAGACGCCGAGTTTCGAGGTCGCCTCTTCCTCGCTGTAGTACATCTTCTTTGCCATGGTGCACTCCCGGGCGACTCCGGGCGCGTCAGGACGCGTTCCTGAGGCGCCGGTTTCGCTCAATCAGTTTCTTGACCTCGTCGGGGTTCATCGCGGGGTCGTTGTTGAAGTCATCCAGTTGAACGTCGAACCGGTACGTCCGCGCCGCCATCAGGCGGAGTTTCCGACTGCGGGGCAGGTACTGGTAGATGCAGATGGTCTGGTTCGCCAGGTCCACCAGGTAGAGCCCGTAGGTGTCCTCGTCGATCTGTCCGGCCAGGGCGAACACCTCTCCGGCGCCGCCGGAGGCGGTCGCGGTCGCGGCCGTCTGCGCAGCCGCGAGCTGGTAGAGCAGAAGCCCGGCCACCGCCGCCAGCAGGGCGATCGAAACCGTCCGGCCCAGCGGTCCGACGCGTTGTTTCGTGCGAGTCATCGGCGCAGCAATTCTCCCCATGAAGCGATGAAGCCGATTATAGACCGCCCGAAGCGCGCTTCAAGTCAATTCGCCCCCCGGGCCGGTCCCGGACCGACGAGTCAACGTAGCCCGGATCAATGAACCCCGGGTCTTGGTTTGGTCCGGGCGGGCGTTTGCCGATATAATCGTCGGCGTCGCGCTGCTGCCGCCTGCGTGCGGGTGTGGCGCCGACGCGGGCGAAAACGCCCTTCGACGCCTCGCGCGTCTGGACCCCGGTGACGGGCCGGGGGAATGGAACCGATTGTATCCGCGGGCCGCCGCGGTCCATCACGGAGTGTGCCATGTCGGATGCCAACCGGCCGAAAGGCCAGGACGGCGACGATCCGCGCGCATCGAATGCTTCCCCCGACGCCGCCAACGGGCGGGGCGAGCCCGCCTCCGGCGACGATTCGTCCTCCGAGCAGCGCAAGCGCCCCTCGACGGTCGTGGTCCGGTACGGGGCCATGCAGAACGTCGGCGAGTTCCGCCACAACCTCACCCCCCCGCCGAAGCCCGGAACCAAGCTCGTGGTCCGCACCGAGCGCGGCGTGGAACTCGGCGAGGTCCTCCAGCGGGTCTGCCCGGGCGAGTGCGAGGAAGGCTGCGGGGCGCGGGACATCTCCCCCGAG